>CAVOAJ010000013.1:0-15907 GCA_963693605.1 Dehalococcoidia bacterium
TGAAGGGCCAAGCCGCTTTCTTACATCCTCTTTTAGCCTGACTCTCTACCCTAAGAAGTGGCGCAGTGCGGCGGCCTCTTCTACGTAATGAGGAATGTTCACAGTGGTGTCACGGTCAAGGGCTGCCCAGATGGCACTGGTCAGACCTTCATGGACGCGGTCAACGCCATTGGCGTACTTTACTGATAGCTGCAAATATTCATCACCCAGCAGGTCTTTGACCATGTACTGGTTGGCATACCGGAGAGCCACAGCTAGGTCTTCCTCCATACTGGGGTACACCTCTTTGAGGAACGCGAGGTCATCTGCGTCCAGTGCAGTTAGGCCGAGGATCTCCGGCGGGATGCCTATTGAGTAGAGGGCCGCACAGAAGCCAATGGCCCTGGGCAGGGTTACTTCTTGCTGTCCATCATCATGAGCATCATCTAGTGAGCGCCCATAGCCAAAGAGACCCACGTGGAGCTTACGGTCACGGCGTTTGGGAACGTATGAGGCTACCTTGGAGACTATCGGACTAAGCTCCCGCACCTTGGCCTGGTATGCGTCCTTACACTTGGCAATGATTGCCATGGCGCGCGCCTCGTCGATCATGGGGGCTTCACCACGTTCGTGGGCGAGTATCTGCTGTATGCCTTCACGGACGACATCGGTGTCGTAGTCGTACTTAAAGGCGGATTGGACCGTCAGCGTGTGGATGCTGGGGTGCTCCCGGAAGGTGCGCTCCACATTGGTCGGGTTCAGGTGGCCGCGGAATGGGACTGAGCCTACGCCAACGATGGGATAGATGGGTATGCCGGTCTGATCTTCAAGGCGGCTGAGCTTGCTGAGGCCTATTTTGAGCATGAGTTCCGCAGGAACGAGCCCATAGTTCAAGGCGGGGTCGCTGCGGGCAAGGAATACGCGCTGATAGGGGAGATCGCGGCCTTTGAGGTAGTGGCCTACCACCTTGTCACAGTTCACCATGTGCTCACGGTCTTCAATCAGGGGGATTACCCGAACCTGCTTGGGATAGAACTCTCCAATCCAGTCTC
Source organism: Dehalococcoidia bacterium (assembly GCA_963693605.1). Lineage (GTDB taxonomy): Bacteria > Chloroflexota > Dehalococcoidia > Lucifugimonadales > Australimonadaceae > JAQBVZ01. The sequence goes on from CAVOAJ010000013.1 coordinate 1,032, forward strand.
TGACGGTCTGGCCCTCTGCAAGGGGGAGGGCCTCATGCCCGGCGATGAATTTACGGTAATAGGCTTCAACAAGGGCCAATTCTTCAGCGGAGGTAGTGAAGGGAAGAATGACCTCTTGTATGGGAGGCTCTGTGCTCTCACTATAGAACTCTTTGGCTATATCCCAGGCTGAGGGAATGCTCTGTAGCGCCTCCACCAGAGACTTGCGCATCTCCGTTTCGATTGCTGGGTTGGGGACGCGCAGCGTGAGCATACAGTCCTTGCCCAGGTGTCGCTCCGATTTGAAGAAATTGGGATGAGTGGTGAGGAGCTTTTGGACGACGCGATTGTCGGCTTCTTTCCCTTCGGAGTCCCACATCTGCTCATCGCAACCCAACTGGAAGACGTGGACCGCCTCAGTAATCTCCCCCTCACCTTTGAGGACGCCATCTATGGCGAAAGGAGGCGCGGTAGCGTTATCTGGATGTTGAGTGCTCATGCACTTAGGTATAAGGGTCATAGTTGGCCTCATAACAGGGATGGTGTGCATCCCTTATAGAATCATATGGGTGCGTGTTTGATTACTATAAAGGTTTAGTAGTACAGGCGCGACCTTGGAGCAATGGACGAAGGGATTTGCTATATAGTACAGAAAACCAGCAAAATGGATGAACAGTTTGCAGTAATGCTTGACAGTACCTATGGCTCTATGTATCCTCGGTGGGCCTACTCTTGAGGGGTGCCGTTCATGGCACCTCAGCACTGGTCAGTATGCGTCAGCACGTAGATTTAGCGCGTTGCTTATTGATTGGTGTGCCTACTTAGGGAGACGCGCGTGACACCCAGCCCTGTATCTGTAAACGGCGGCAGCGCTAGTAACTCTGCAGTTGTCATAGCTGTGGCCAACCAGAAAGGCGGAGTGGCCAAGACCACTACCTCCGTCAACCTGGCTGCCTGCATCGCTGAGGCTGGCCATAGAACGTTGCTGGTTGACATGGACCCTCAGGGCGGGTGTGCAGTGTGTCTAGGTATGGACACCACCATCATAACTAACTCGGTGTATGACGCTCTTGTTAAGCCTCGGATGTCAGTATTGGACGTGATCGTTCCTTCTGCATTTGGGTTTGACCTAGCCCCTGCCAACATTGACCTTGCAGGCGCGGAAGTGGAACTCAAGCAAGGTCTGGCTGCGGAGACCGTTCTCCAGCGCAGGCTTGCTACCGCTAAGGAGCACTATGACTTTATCCTCATAGACACTCCTCCATCCTTAGGAATTCTCACTGTGAACAGCCTCACAGCAGCTGACTACGTCCTCATCCCCACTGCGTGTGAATACATGGCTCTCCGGGGTCTGCGGATGCTGCTGGATACTATGGAGAGCGTAAGAGAAGTGACTAACCCAGACCTTCAAGTGCTGGGAGTCCTTGCAACCAGGTATGACCCCAGGACCATCAATAGCCGGGAAATCTACGCGTACCTTACGGAATTCTGTGAGCGCGAAGGTCTCCGTCTGTTTTCTCAAGTAATAAAGCGCTCGGTTCGGTTTAGCGAAGCGCCTAGGTTTCACATGCCGTTGGTTAATTGGCGTAGTGAGCTTGACGGCGCCCGAGCGTATAGAGAATTGGCCCAGGAGGTGCTCCATGCCCAAAGCAAAACGCCCTAACTTCTCATTCCCAGAGCTGGAGAGCCGAGGCCGCAGGACAATCTTGCGCTCATCTGAAGAGGTGGCCGCTGAAATCCGCGCCTTAGAACAACAAGAGAAGGATGAGGAGGATGCGGCTGCTGATCAGAACCGCATTAAGGTAACGTACCGGTTTAAGCCAGAGGCCGTAGAGGCGGTAGAGGATATCCGGCGCCTATTACGTAGAAACTATGGCGTGCGGAAGGTAAACCGGGAAGACATTGCGCAAGCGGCTGTGATGAAGGCGCTTCAAGAGTTGGAAGAGGCTGGAGCTGATTCCTTTTTGGCTCAACAATTCACAAACGGTCAGGCGTAGCGGAAATTAAGCTGATACGCCTTCTTTATTCGTAGAAATCGGCTCGTTTCATCGATGACGAAGTCCCCAACCAAGCGTAGGGGCTGGCTGGTCTGGCCTAGCCTTTGGTAAGATTGGGTAGTAGGCCTTTTGGAGGGGGGATCGCATAGTGGCCTAGTGCGCCCGCCTGCTAAGCGGGTTGGGGGTGATGAGCCCTCTCATGGGTTCGAATCCCATTCCCTCCGCCACTCTCTGCTTTGAAGTTCCATGCGCCAATGCGTCTTCTGGAGCGTCCGTGACTATTCTCCCGTTTATACAGCCCCCACAAATGGCGGAGCACGCGGCCTCTCAGCGGGGCCGCTACTTTATCTGGACGATTGGTTGCCAGATGAACAAGGCCGACTCCGAGCGGATGGGCTCAGCCTTAGAACAAATGGGACTTCAGCGGGCCACACTTCCTAAAGACGCGGATGTGGTTGTCCTCAACAGTTGCGTCGTACGGCAGAACGCTGAAGACAAGGTGGTGGGGATGCTCACCAGTCTCAAGCCATGGCGTGAGCACAAGGAAGGCGCCACATTGGCCCTCATGGGCTGTATGGTGGGCCCGAAGTACGACGACCTTCAGAAGCGTTTCCCTTATGTAGATGTCTTCATGCAACCGCAGAAGTATGACCCGCTTATTGAGCTTCTCGGTGAGCGGTTGGGTGTAGATGTGGATGGTTGTGTGGGCCCTCTGGTACCCGCAAATCCGCAGCTTACCACCTACGTGCCCATCATTCACGGATGCGATAAATTCTGCACCTTTTGCATTATTCCGTACCGCCGTGGCCGTGAGGTCTCCCGCTCTGTTGAGGAGTTGGTGCTTGAATGTCGCATGCTGGCCGCTCGTGGCGTTTTAGAAGTCACGCTGCTAGGGCAAAACGTGGACTCCTATGGCCACGACTTACCCGGTGCGCCAGACCTAGCGGACCTGTTGGAATCGGTACATGACCAAGTGCCAGAAATTGAACGCATTCGTTTTCTCACCTCTCACCCCAACGACATGAGCGACCGTATTATTGACGCGGTTGCACGGCTGCCAAGAGTGATGGAGCACATCAACCTTCCTTTCCAGGCAGGTGACGATGACGTGCTGACCAACATGCGCAGAGGCTATACGAATGCCGAGTACCGGGATTTGATCGGCCGTATTCGCTCCTCGATTCCCCATGTATCGCTGGCGACAGACCTGATTGTGGGGTTCCCTGGCGAGACGGACGCGCAGTTCGAGCGTTCCCTAGAGATGGTGAGGGACATACGCTTTGATAAGGTGCATGTGGCTGCCTACTCTGGAAGGCCTGGCACTATTGCCGACCGCAAGATGGAGGACAATGTCCCTCTTGAGGAAAAGACGCGCAGGCTGAAGGCCATCGAGGCGCTCCAGGAGCAGGTGGCTACCGAGAGGAATGCCGGGTACTTGGGGCAGGACGTGGAGGTGCTAATCGACGGCCACCGTAAGGGCAAATGGCAAGGTCGCACACGCACTGACAAATTGGTCTTTATTGAAGATGAGAATGACCTCTTGGGGCACATGGTTAACGCGCACATCACGCGGACGTCTCCGTGGTCGCTGCAAGGTACATTGGAGCCCATCCCGGCAAGCCAGTAAGGAACACCCTAATGGTTGGCGAAGGAGCCTGAGTGTGATTCACCGTTGGCATGAAACTGTAGAGTTAATCCGGCGCGCTTTGGCCGAAGACTTAGTGGTAGCTGACGCTACCACTAGCATTCTGCCCGGAGACCTGAAGGGTGAGGCGGTGCTTATCGCCAAGCAATCGGGTGTCGTTGCGGGAGCGGAAGTAGCGCTTCAGGTATTCCGCGAACTTGACCCTTCATTAGAGACTGAGGTCCTGACGGAAGACGGCTCAGCAGTAGAAAAAGGCACTAAGTTAGTGCGTATCCATGGCAGCTTTGCCAGCATTCTCCAGGCAGAGCGCACGGCCACCAATTTCATGCAACGGTTGAGTGGCATTGCTACCGCCACCAGGGCGTATGTGGATGCTATCGCTGATTTGCCCGCAGTCCTTATTGACACACGTAAGACACTCCCAGGCTGGCGGCACCTGGACAAGTATGCGGTACGCGTCGGCGGTGGCCACAATCACCGCATGAACCTGGCGGACGGAGTGCTGATCAAGGACAATCACATAGAGGCAATGGCCTTGCGGGGTGTGGGCCTAACTGAATTGGTGCGTATGGCTAGAGAGAAAGCGTCACATACAATTCGGGTTGAAGTAGAGGTGGAAACGCTAGCGCAGGTGCCTCAAGCGTTGGACGGCGGCGCTGACATCATCCTGCTGGACAATATGGACCAAGACACCATGCGCCAGGCGATTGCCTTGTGCAAAGGCCGCGTTCTGACCGAGGCGTCCGGCAACATTACTCTGGAGAACATAAGAGCCATTGCGGAGACAGGGGTGGACCTCCTTTCTTCCGGTAGCTTGACTCACTCTGCCCGGGCTTTGGACATAAGCCTTGATGTGACCCCTATCACGCCATCTTCGTAATCATTAGCTTGTGATGGAGCTAAGCTTCCTTGCAGTCGCCATCTCAGCGGTAGTCGCTTTGGCGGCTTGCACCAATAGGCTCAGCGCTTTTGTGAATGTCATCCGATTCCTTTGAAAATCTACGAGTTGTGAGCTAAAAGCTGCGCTTACTTGACCGTTCCTAGCTGGCTAACTAATATGGCAGCGTCCAGCCGTCAATGTACATTGTAGGAGGTTGGCGATGGTAGATATACAGAAAAAACCGGGCACGAGTGGAAATGGGCAGTCCGCTGAGGCGACCCCTGCTATCCGCGACCGGCGAAACTACAGCCCTGCTGTTGGTCTAAAAGAGTACTGGTACCCGGCTCTTCGAGATAAGGAAGTCAAGGGTAAGCCCGTAGGCCTCAAAATAGTTGGAGAGGACGTGGTCTTCTTCCGGGGTAAGGACGGCAACGTCGCTGCCTTATGGAACGTCTGTCCACACCGCGGCGGCTCTCTCATGCACGGCGACTGCCACTTTGAGGGTACCGTCTCCTGTCCCTACCACGGTTGGACGTTTGACGGCGATGGCAATGTGCTGGCTGTGCTGCCTGAGGGCCCAGAGTCCAAGATTCCTGGCAAGGTGAAGGCGCGCAAGTACCCCACCATCACGCTTAAGGGCGTGGTGTTTGTCTGGATGGGCGACGGTGAGCCCGTTCCGCCTGAAGAGGACATACCCCCAGAGATGTTTGACGACTCCTGCGCCATCCTTTACGCCATGGAAAATTGGAACGTGAACTGGCGCTTGATGAATGAGAACGGTGGCGATGCCCATGCACCCTACGTACACCGTAACGCGGCCAGGGCCATCTTGCAGCCGCTGCCTCAAGTAGGCCCCTTCTCAGGGAGAGGCAAGACCTTCGCGGGCAAGAGCACGGTGCAGGCTGTAGACAGGTCACAGCCAAAGGCATTCCGTTACGATTGGCTAGAGTTAGGCTGGAGATGGCCAAAGCACAACTATCGAGGACTAGTCTCGTGGATGGCAAAGTGGGCCATGAAGCGACAGCGGAGGTCGCCAAGGTTCGCGACGCCTCCTGAATGGGACCATGGCCATCACCTGCCCAGCTACACGCGTATTAACCACAGCATTTACATGCACACCCGTTGTGCAGTGCCGGTCACAGAAGACTCACTGCGGAACGTTTACCTGAAGGCCATGCGGCCCACGGGCAAGCTGCATGAGTTGTACATCAGGCTCCAGTGGAAGCTCTGGGGACGGTGGTCCCAGGTAACCAATTTCCAGATTCAAGACTGGAATGCAGTGAAGGGCCAGCGGTATGACACCAGGGAGTACCTATCATCCACCGACAACGAGGTGGTGCTGTGGCGGCGCTTAATCGCCACCAGCGCCCGGGGCATTGAGCACCCCGGCGCGGAGGAGGCTGCCATGGAGACTCCTTCTGAGCAGTTCTCCCGTGAGTTGCTTGATGAACTAGGGGTAAAGGGAGAGGTAGAGTAGCGCTGACACCAGCCCATTGACGTTCTGGAAGCGCACCCTCTAGTATGGTTTTACGGCGCTGAAACAGCGTCCACGCAATAGAACATTGGCCCCCGGTTAGGTCCCCAGCAGGACTACAGCCGGGGGCCTTTTTTGTTGCGCGTTTTTAGCCATGCTTTTGGCCATGAAGGAGGCAATATGGGGGCAACGGGTCTGGTTACGGAACGGGAACGCTGGGAGCGGGAGCGGCTGGTGGAGTCCCGGGACGCGTACCAGCGTGGCCTTGCGGACGCCCCTGTGGTGCACAAGCACGCGCTGGATGGAACGTTGTCCGCGTTTACGGACGGCCCTGTCAGTGAAGGCCCCATCACCTTTGCGGCGTCGGACGAGACGGAGGACAGGCTGGGCGACGTGCTGCGCACCGGCGGCTGGGACCTGGACGCTTACCGGCGCAACCCGGTCTTCCTATGGGCGCATGACTACACCCACACCCCTGTTGGGCGCAGCGTATGGGTTGGCGTGGAAGGCCCGCGTCTGCTGAGTTCGGTTGTCTTTGCACCAACGGAGTTCGCCCGTGAGGTGGAGGGGCTGTACAGGCAACGGTTCTTGCGCGCAGTCAGCGTTGGCTTCAGGGCCAAGGCGTTCTCCTTTCGGAAGGGCGTTGGCGGTGTGGAAGGCATCGAGTTCAAGGAGCAGGAGTTGCTGGAGATTAGCGCCGTGCCGGTGCCAGCCAACGCTCACGCATTGGCCAAGGCGCTCCAAGACGGGATGTCGCTCCCCTACCTGGGTTCGCTGCTAGCGCCACCATAGCGACCGCTACATGGTGGCTGGTGGAATTACTGCGACGGTTTGTTGGTGGCTAAAGGTCACTCAGCGTAGGCTTCAGCGGGAAGCAGCAGGCAGGGCTCACCCCATTGGGTGTCGTCTTCCACGTCCCACATGTCCACGGAGTCGCCGGGCTTGAGGCGTATGCCGTGATTGCCGCCGTACACAAGAAGCACCATCCCCTCACCGGAATCGCTGACGTGGGCCGCATACGCAGGCATCGCGCCGCCTTCAGACCAGCCCGTGACCTGCCACAACTCGAGTGGCGACCCTGGGCGACTGGCCATCACGCGTGTGATTTCGTAGGGCCGCTCCTTGGTCTCGAACATCTTCACCAGTGACCAGTCACAGTTTGGCCCGTCCTCTACGTCCACCTCTATGTACACGAAAGCTCCTCATGCCTATGCGGCGTGCGTGAGTGTACACTACAGCGCTTGCGTGTGCTTACGATGGATAGCCATGGCCGTCTGCGTGCCGTAGGATATGCGCTGCAACCGCCTCACAGGAGCATCCATGCCGCCCACGGTGACGCTTATAGGTATAGATGGCTTGCCCGACATCAGCCCTGGTGATGACCTCACGACGATGTTGGTGGCAGCCGCTCAAGCCCAAGGTACGCCCTTCTTAGAAGGCGACGTGGTGGTGGTCACGCAAAAGGTGGTCTCCAAGGCGGAGGGTCGCATTGTGAAACTGACGGAGATAACGCCGTCTGACTTCGCTACCGAATACGCCACCGCCTGGGGCAAAGACCCGCGCCTTGTGGAAGTTGTGTTGCGTGAGGCGGTGCGCGTGGTGCGCATGGACAACGGCATCATTATCACGGAGACGCGCCACGGTTTCCGGTGCGCTAACTCCGGCGTCGACGCCTCCAACGTGGGCCCTGAGTCCGACGATACCGTGGCGCTGCTGCCGGAAGACTCGGACGCCTCCGCACGAGGCATACGACAGAGCATTCGTGACGCCACTGGCGCCGACGTGGCGGTGATTATCTCAGACACCTTTGGCAGACCGTGGCGTGAAGGCGCTGAGAACGTAGCCATAGGCGTCGCAGGCATGGAGGCCGTGTGGGACTACCGCGGCACGCATGACCTCTACGGACGTGAACTGCAAACGACAGTCGTAGCCGTCGCTGATGAACTTGCAGCGGCTGCGGAGTTGGTGACCAATAAGCTGACCAAGGTCCCCGCAGCCATCGTGCGTGGGTATCCCTACCAGCCCGGAGACTCAGGTGTCGCTCCCCTGGTCAGGGGCCGAGAGACAGATATGTTTCGCTAGGAGGCCGCGTTGACCGCCCAGCAGACGAATGCTAGGCTGATTGCATCGCACATAAGAGCGTCCGGGAGCTTGGGCAAGCCAGGCTGAGAGGCCCCGACACATTGGGGCGACCGGCTGACCCGACCTGGGTAATGCCAGCGCAGGGAAACCAGTTGCCACCGGTACTAAGGCCGGTGGTTTTTGTTTTAGGCGGCGGATGATGGACGGGCTGGAGAATCCAATACTTTGGAGGTGACCCATGGCCCAGCAAATGGAACCAGTTGTTTTGTCAGGACGTCTTGATGAGCCGTTATCCCGATGGTTGTGGCTTATAAAGTGGCCGCTGCTCATTCCCCACTACATCATAATTGGGGTGCTGATGGTTGTTGCCTTTCTTCTAGGCATCATCGCTTTCTTCTCCATCCTCTTCACCGGCAAGTACCCGCGTGGAATCTTTGACTTTGCCATGGCCTTCAACGTGTGGTACTACCGGGTCTTGGGATACGTGCTGCTCTTCACGGACACGTACCCGCCTTTCAGGCTGGACATTCCTTCTGAGCAGTCCACGCAGTAAACATGCAAGGGGTTTGTTGTTGAGGCACAAGGCATGATGGAAGACCTGCTGCACATAGGCGAGTTCACGTTCCGCTCCCGGCTCTTCATGGGCACCGGCAAGCATCGCTCGGAAGAGGACCTTGTCGCGTCCTTGGAGGCGTCGGGCGCGGAGGTGGTGACGGTGGCCATACGCCGTTTGAATCTGGACACCCCCGGTCAGCGGACCATCCTGGACGCCATCGACGTGTCCAAGTACACCATTCTGCCCAATACTGCGGGGTGCAAGACGGCTGACGAGGCGTTACTGGTCGCACGGCTGGCCCGGTCCTTGGGCCTACCTAATTTGGTGAAGCTGGAGGTCATCCCTGACACCAAGTACCTGCTGCCCGACGCAGTCGGTACGCTGGAGGCCGCGAAACTGCTTATAGAGGACGGCTTCACGGTGCTGCCCTACATCCACGCAGACCCTGTGTTGGCCAAGCGATTGCAGGAAATGGGATGCGCCACCGTCATGCCTTTGGGGTCTGCCATCGGCTCCGGCCAGGGCATCCACACCGCTGAGGAGATCCAGATCATCATTGAACAGGCCACCGTCCCTGTGGTTGTCGATGCCGGCCTCGGCGTGCCATCAGATGCGGCCCAGGCCATGGAGATGGGCGCAGACGCCGTGCTAGTGAATACAGCAATCGCCCAGGCCAAAGACCCTGCGCTGATGGCTGAGGCCTTCCGGTTGGGCGTGGAGGCTGGCCGCAAGGCATACCAGGCGGGGCGCATAGCTACCAGGCGTTACGCTCAGCCCAGCAGCCCCGTTGAAGGCGTCGTAGGCTCCGTATGAGCATTGGTCTCCCCCTGCCCTGCGTGATGCTGGTCACGGATCGTACCGTATGCGGTGGCACGGAGCCGCTGGTTCATGCCGTAGAAGAGGCAGTCGTTGGCGGCGTGAACGTAGTGCAGCTACGCGAGAAAGACATGCCCGCTGGTGAGTTCCTGGCCCTGGCCCAGCGCCTCCGGTCTATCACCGATGGCAAAGCTCTATTACTAATCAATAATCGTGTGGACGTGGCCCTGGCCTGTGACGCGGACGGCGTGCACCTTGTAGCTGACTCACTGCCTGTGGCTGCCGTCCGTGAGCTATTGGCGGGCCGCGACATGCTGGTGGGACGCTCAGTGCATAGCGTGACTGGTCTTGATGCGACAGGCCTCGACTACATTATCGCGGGACCTGTGTACACAACGGCAACTCACCCCGGAATGGAGCCTGCTGGCGCGGAGCTGATTGTTGGCGTCGTTTCGGCGGCTGGCATACCAGTGGTGGCCATAGGCGGCATCACGGCGGAACGCGTGTCGGAAGCCATGGCCGCTGGTGCCAGTGGCGTTGCGGTCATCCGAGAGGTGCTGGAATCACCAGAGCCCGGTCAGGCAGCGCAACAATTACGAGATGCTGTGAAGCAAGCCGCTAAAGGCGCTCCTGCAAGTTAGGTGAGCGGAGATAGACCATGTTGATTATTGATAACGACGATGTCCGCGCGGTGCTGACGGCAGAGATGACCATAGACGCTCTCCGGTTGGCCTACCGCGAGGTGGTGGAGGGTGAAGGTCTCTGTCGTCCACGCATAGACATGCGCTTCCCCACTGAAGACCCCGCCAAGGTCTACCAATGGGGCACCATGGAGGGCGGCTCCGCAAACACAGAGTACTTTGCCATCCGTATGAAGTCTGACGTGAAGTATGAGGCGAAATACGAAGGCGTGGTAACTCAGGAGTGGTACTGCACCCAGCCTGGCATGTTCATGGGCCTCATCATGTTGCTGAACATTCACAACGGTGAGCCCCTGGCTTTTATCAACGATAGCGCTCTCCAGCGGATGCGCGTCGGCGGAGACGCTGCGATTGGTGTGGAGATGGTGGGCCGTGAGGACGCTTCAATGGTTGGTATCCTTGGTTCAGGCGGCATGGCGCGGTCTCATATCCGTTGCCTTGCTACGGTGCGACCCATCAAGCGCGTGCAGGTCTACAGCCCCACTAAGGAACATCGCGAATTGTTTGCGCGAGAGGTGGAGCGTGACCTGGGGATTGAAGTCGTTGTCTGTGACGACCCTGCCAGTGTCTATCGCGGAGCCCACATATTGGCCGCCTGCACCGACGGCGGGTTTGCGGAGAACCCTGGCGACTTCCCTAGTGCTCACCTTGGCCGGTACCTGGAGCCAGGCACCCACGTCACCAGCGTATGGGGCCCCCTGGACACGGCCACTACTGACAAGTTAGACCTCGCGCTGACTCTGGGCGTTACCCCCGTGCCGGTGAGCCATCCTGCCTGGCATACTGAGGACCATGCAGTCTTTTATTCAGTCTCTCCGGACAACCCCAAGTACGCTGAGCATGAGTACCTACGCAAGCAGTATCGCTATGGCATGCCAAAGGCGGGTGTTAACCCTCTGGCTGGCAAACAGGTCTACATGGAGGAGCTGCTGACTGGCACCAAACCGGGCAGGACGTCTCCAGAGCAAATCACCTTCTCTGACCGGGGTAATCTCCAGGGCGCTCAGTTCCATGCAGTAGCCGGTAAGGTATATGAAGCCGCGAAAGCACGGGGGTTGGGCCGGGAGTTCCCCACTGAATGGCTGCTGCAAAAGGAACGGAACTAAGCGGCATGCCCATGATTACGCTGACCATCAACGGCAAGGAACTCCAGCTTGAAGAGCCGGTCACCGTGGCTGGTTACATAACCTCCTTGGGGCTGGATACCCAGCACGTGGCCGTCGCACGTAACGGTGAAGTGCTGGAGCGCTCCGACTTTGTCAGTGTCACCCTTGCTGAAGGCGATACCGTGGAGGTCGTCCGGCCCGTCGGCGGCGGTTAGTCCTACTCAAGCTCACGCATTTCAAATTACGCCTCTTTGGTTGGGGGTTGCCAAATCCCTAATGACATGTAATAATTAACTTAATGGTTAACTATTCTTTGAAATTAGACTCTGTCTTCGCCGCGCTGTCAGATCCCACGCGCCGTGCCATCCTCTCACAGCTTGCAGAGGGTGAGTCCACCGTCAAACAACTTGCAGAGCCTTTTGAGATGTCACTGCCCGCCATCTCCAAGCATCTTAAGGTGTTGGAGCGGGCTGGCTTGCTAGCTCGCGAGATTGATGGTCGGGTCCATCACTGTCACCTTGAGGCTGAGCCTTTAAGGGAAGCCGCTACCTGGATTGCCCACTATCGCCGCTTTTGGGATGGGCAGCTTGATTCCCTTGCTCGTTACCTGGAAGAGACGGCGGATGACACTCCCGCGCCAACTAACGAGAGTGAGCCCACACCACAGGAGGACGACACCCCATGAGCACAACAGGCCCCGCGCCCACCCTCACACTAACGGTGAACCGGATATTCAACGCCTCCAGAGAGCGGGTGTATGCCGCGTGGACGGAGCCTGACCAATCCCAACGGTGGTGGGGTCCTCCGGGGACTGTCATCCCCTCTGTTGAAATGGACGTGCGAGTGGGTGGCAGCTATCGCGTCGCTATGGTGTCGCCAGGAATGGACGTGATGTACGTGAAAGGGACATACCGAGAGGTGGTCCCGTTGGAATTACTGGTCTACACGTGGGAGTGGGAGGGCAACCCCATGGAGGGCCGCGAGACGCTGGTGACAGTGGAGTTCCGAGACCTTGGCAAGCAGACTGAGGTTGCCATCACTCATGAGGGCTTCCCAGATGAGTATGAAGTGCAGCTTCACACGGATGGCTGGAACGGTTGCTTTGAGGGACTGGATGCGCTGCTGGACGACCGGCCACACCCTTAGCGCCGCACAGTTAGGCCAGATGAGGCAGTGTCGGCGTTTAAGAGGGCGCACGTTAGCGGGCAATCAAGTTTTCTAAACACGAGGAGGAGAAGTTATGGCGAAGCCTATTGTTCAGTCTTACACGGTGAAGGCTCCGGTATCCTAGGTATTTAAGTCCCTGACGGACGCGGCAGAGTTGGTGAAATGGTGGCCGTCCACAGCACCGGTGTCGGATGCCCGACCCGGCGGCAAGTACGCTATCACCTTTGAATTCCCCAACAACCCTGAGCACAACATGAAGCATGATGGTGAGTACATTGAAGTGGTGCAGGACCAGAAGGTGAGCTATACGTGGGACATCCCGCTGGGGATGACCACTGTGGGCTTCACCATGGCGGATAAGGGTGGCGAGACAGAACTGACCCTGGACCACTCCGGCTGGGGTGAGGGTGCTGATTGGGATGCATCCTATGGAGCGCATGACATGGGTTGGGGCGGCTTCCTATCCAACCTGAAGTCGTTTCTTGAGGACGGCAACGACATCCGCGCTACTGCCATGGGCATGAGGACAACTAGCTAGTCAGCTTGTATATAGGCGAGTGCAAAGGCGGAGGGGTTTTCCTTCCGCCTTTGCTTATTCCTACGCTTTTGCAGGGCTGGACATGGAGCGTAGGAGCTTGCCGTACCCTGCCACGGACTCTCTGATGCCCAGGGCCAGGAAGGTAGCCCAAATGGTGGCCTGGTTTGAGGTCACCACAGGTAATCCCGTCTCTTGCTCAAGCTTCTCTGCCACTTCCATGGCGCGCCAGTTGGTGCATGAGAGGAATAGGCCGTCAGCGTTCGGAGACAGGTTTGCCTTGGCAAACCTGGCAATTGTCTCTGGCGTCTGTGCGCCAATTTCCAGGTTTGGGACTACCTGCTGGCCCGTCATGCTGAGCACCTCAAACCCGTGGCCTTCCAGGAAGACCGTCAGCCGCCCATTGATCGCGTCGGTGTAGGGGGTAACCACGGACACCCTGCGGATGCCGGATAGCTTGAGCGCTTCCACCATGGCTGGCGATGTCCCCACCGTTGGCGTGCCTCCTGCAGCGCTGACCAACTTTGCCAACAGGGCGTCGTCGTAGCCAGGGCCGCCCAGGAAGCTGCCGCTGGTGCAACAATAAGCAATGGCGTCGACTGCCGCCGAACCCAGGTGTCGCGCAGCGGTTTCAGCCTCCTCATTCATCTGCGCCAGGTCCTCAGCCGTGGTGTCCACCAGCCAGATGCGGGCCGTGTGGAGGGAGGCATTGGCTGGCAGTGCGCGTTGGAAATCCGGCTCCAGTGTGGTGTTGGACGATGGGACGATGGCCCCAACCTTCAAGCGTTGCTCTCCCATGGACGGCCTCCTTATTCGTGGCGCTGTCTGGACGGGATTATACGGGTTCTCATGCTACGGGAGCAGTGTCTCTAACAATCTGACGGCGGTGGCCTATGTGGAGCAAAGTGGCGGTTGTTAGCACCGCGCCCATGAAGATGCCACTGAAGCCAAATCCCGCAGTGTTCCCGGAAAGGTTGATGAGTCCACCCATGGAGAGGGGACTTAGCGCGCCGGCGGCTTGATTCACGCTCACCCGTATCCCCAGGGCCACGCCCCGCTTGTCCGCGGGGGCCCAGTCGCTCATCACCGCTAGCAGTAGCGGCAGGCTGAGACCCTGGCCAATACCGATAAGCACTGCGGGTACGTACATTAGGGGGAAGAACGCCACGTGAGGCGTGATGGCCACCCCCAATGCGCCTAGTCCCAGGGTGATGGCAATGATGACTTCCTTGCTGCCCAGCCGCACTACCCACCTTGTGCTGATGGTGGCTGCCATGGCCGCTATGGCCCAACTTGATACAACAGTGCCTGCCAAGGCTTCAGGCATTCCTTCTTGGACCAGTAGGATGACGACGAAGGAGTTCCACCCTGAGGTGGTCCACACACGTATCCAGGTTAGCAGCAGGGCCACCTGGATGCCCCGGAGCCGGACCAATTCCAGAGCCTCCCTGAATCCGCCCGTGGACGCCTTCTTCTGTGAACCTGAAGCGGGCTTGGAGCGAATGTCCGGAATGATGATTCCCATGACCATGAACATGGTGGCAAGGCCCGTGGCGAACAGAAAGCTCGCTTGATATCCAAGGAATGAAGCAGCAAGACCGGCCACAATAGGCGCTGCCATCACGCCCACCTGGGTGGAGAAGCTGAACTTAGCAGCGATGCTAGGCCGTTGTTGGGTTGTGCCTACTCCGGTGATGTAGGTCTGGGAGGAGATCCAGGCCAGGGTTCGTGCGGGGCCAAGAGCAAGTTGGAGGACCAGTATCACCCAAAGGCTAGAGGTAAAAGCAAAGAAAAGGGAGAGGACTGCGGTTATTGCGGTGCCAAGGATGTAGGCCTGCCGTGGGCCTATACGGTCAGCCAGGGCGCCGGCGGAGACACTGGTGAAGATTGGCAGTAACCCCGAGGCTCCCAGCATAATGCCGATGAACACTGGAGAAG
>CAVOAJ010000014.1:0-15701 GCA_963693605.1 Dehalococcoidia bacterium
CCAGCCAGTCGTTGTAAACCGTCATGGTGGCCCGCTGAAGTTCTGGGTCCTCCAACCAAAAGAGCCGGAATCCCATGGTGGTGTAGAGCACCTCACCATCCACTCCGTCCAAGTCCTGGTCCTTAAGCCGTTGGATGGGGTCCCAACCGCCTGAGCGGGCGTCCTCATAGTTCCCGCGCTCCGCACGGAACTCTCTGCGATCCTCATTCAGCGATGCCGCCGCCAGGGCCACGGAGACCCTGAATGGAGGGACTCCCTCATAGATGAAAAAGTCCTGTTGCCGCCCATTTTGCTCTCTGGTCTCCATGTGCGGTGCGCGGTCAAGGAACCGCTTGTCCATCCGCGTGGTCCAGAGGTCAGGAGGTTCGGTTACATGAGAGTCAGAGGAGAACAGTTTGTAGTCAGCCATGGCTTCACCGTCCTTTGGAATCTTTTGCATATACCGTTGCCAAGAAGTGCCAGCGTACCCTACCGAGACGCTGTCGCGCGGTCAACATAGGGCGTCACATGGGGCTAGGGCCAGATCAGTGATGTCCTGATTGGCCTCATGCGTAGGGTCAACAGCAACCGTGAATACCCCGTCGATGCGCTCGTACGCACCCGCAGCGCCAAAGCTCCGGCCTTCCGCAAAAGGTGTCCTGCTAATGACGTCCACGCCAATGACTGCCATGGTGCATTCCTCCATGGGACAAGTACATACGAGGCAGGGCAGGCTTTATCAGATTGAGGTCAGAGGGAGCCCAGCGCCAATTCCAACGCCCGCTCTTGGAAGACAACAAGCTCTTCCAGCACGGTTATGAGCGCCTGGCCCCACGGGATGTCACCGTCAACGATAGGGAGGTGCAATTGCTGATTGCCAACCTTCACGCCGTGGCCCAAGGCCTTTTGCAAGGCGAGACTCGCTCCCCCAGCGGGATCGCGCAGCTTCATGGTGATCTGGTTGTTCCGTCGCACCACTGACTCCACACGAGCGTTCCTGGCAAGGATACGGATACGCACCGAGTACAGCAGGTTGTACAGTTCCTCCGGCAGCTTGCCAAACCGCTCCCGCAACTCAACACCCAGAGCCTCCAGCTCATCAATGTCCGGAGAACGGGCTAGGCGTTGGTAGAGCGTCATGCGCGTTGGCATGTGCCCAACGAGGTCTTCCGGGATGAACCCCGGCAGGTCCAAGTCCACCATGGGCTCCGGCATATCCCGTCTGGTGGACACGCCATTTCCCTCCTGCTCAGCCCGCAACTCCTCTACGGCTTCTGAGAGCAGGCGGGCGTACAGTTCAAAACCGACGGCGTGGATATGACCGCTCTGCTCTCCGCCAAGGATATTGCCCGCGCCTCTGATTTCCAGGTCCTTCATGGCAATACGAAAGCCAGCGCCAAGCTCAGTAGCGGCCATGATGGTCTGAAGCCGTCGCTGAGCTGTCTCCGTAAGCTTTCGACCACGAGGCACCAGGAGATAGGCGTAAGCACGGTGCGCGCGGCGTCCCACCCGGCCACGTAGCTGATAGAGCTGCGCCAGGCCAAACCGGTCAGCGTGGTCAACAATGAGCGTGTTCACGCCGGGGATGTCCAGGCCTGATTCAATAATGGTGGTGCATACAAGGACGTCAGCGGCACCCTCCGCGAACTCATCCATCACCTGCGACAACTCTTCTTCGTTCATCTGTCCATGGCCCACAAGGATAGTCGCCTCTGGCACGAGCGTTCGCAACTTGTCTGCGGTGAGGTAGATGCTGCTCACACGGTTATGAAGGAAGAACACCTGGCCCTCACGGTCAATCTCTCGCAGGATGGCCTCACGGATGAGGTCGTCTGACGACTCCGCAAGGTAGGTCTTGATGGGCAACCGTTCCTCCGGCGGTGTATCGATGGACGATATGTCGCGAATGCCCGCCATGGCCATGTGCAACGTCCGCGGTATGGGCGTGGCCGTCATGGTCAGCACGTCCACCTCACTCCGCATAGAACGCAGCTTTTCCTTATGGCCCACGCCAAACCGGTGCTCCTCATCAATGATGACCAAGCCCAGATTGCTGAAACCCACGTCCTTTTGAAGGAGCCGGTGCGTGCCTATGACCACGTCCACCTCTCCGCTCTTCAGCTTTTCCACCACCGCATCTTGCTCTGCGTCAGTCCGAAAACGACTGAGTACCTCCAGGCGAACTGGAAAGCCGCTCATTCGCTCGCTGAAAGTTGCATAGTGCTGCTGCGCCAAAATAGTGGTGGGCACCAGCACGGCCACCTGCCTGCCGTCCATCACCGCCTTGAAGGTCGCACGCAGCGCCACCTCCGTCTTTCCATAGCCCACGTCCCCGCAGACCAGACGGTCCATGGGGCGGGCGCTCTCCATGTCCTGCTTCACGTCATCAATAGCCATGGCCTGGTCAGGCGTCTCTTGAAAGGGGAAAGAGTCCTCCATCTCCCGTTGCCACGGCGTGTCAGGAGCGTGGGAAATTCCCTCTGCAAGCTCCCGTTGCGCATAAAGCACCAGCAGGTCCTCTGCCAACTTCTTTGTAGACTCTTTGGCTCTGGCAACGACCCGCGTCCACTCCTGCGTCCCGAGACGCGTCAGCGACGGCGACTGATCACTACCGCCAAGGTACTGGCTCACGCGGTCCAGGTGCTCCATGGGGACGTAGAGTTTGTCGCCTTCCGAGTAGCTGAGAACCAGGTATTCCCGTTGTATTTCCGCGCCTGCAGTTTCGGTGTCGTCTGAGGCCATTTGCAGCGTGCCGGTGAACTGGGCAATGCCGTGGTCTGCATGCACCACATAGTCGCCGGGCCGCAGTTCATCCAGAATCACGTGGCGTCGTGGCGCCTGCTGCCGTCGGGTGGTGCGGCGCTTGGCGGTGCCAAAGACCTCCGCATCACTCAGAAGCGTTACCACGGCGGGCGCGCCGTCCTCCTCACCAGACCGCAGTTCCCATCCACCCGCCACCGGAACGTGGACAACGCTCACAGTGCCCTGCGCTGGCGGCTCATCCAGTGAGCGCATCTCCCGCGCGCCCACGTCAGAGTCTTTCAGCACCTCCTGGAGCCGCTGGGAGTGTTGACTGGCAATAACCATCGGTGCTCGGTGGGCAGATTGCAGGTCTTCACCCAGGGCCTCAAGTCTGCTGTGGTAGGAAGGGGCGGTCGCAAATGGTAGAGCGCTTGCGCTGTCACTGGGGCCGCTGTGCCACCGGCTGATTCCCAATTGGCTGGGCCAGTCATTTATTCCACTGGAGACCGTCTCCCAGTCTGTCAGGTTGGAAGGAAACCCCAACGCAAGCTCACCCCGCTCCTGCTTGGCCAACCGCAGGTTGAATGCGCCATCCTCCCACTGACGAGCCGCCTCCAATATCTCTGCCTCTTCATTCAGCACCACAATGGCGCCTGAGTCCGACGTCAGATGGTCAAGCAGCGTATGGGAGTTGAAAAAACCTGTATAGAACGGAGCGTCATCAGGCGTGGCTCCTGCCATGAGCTCTGCAAGCTCCTCCTGGACGCGGTCTCGCTCAGAGGTCGCGCTGGAAGAGAAGTCCAGCGCCCGTACTCGCTCATCTACCTCGTCATGGTCAGCCAGGGTGGGCAGGACTTCCCAAGCGGGCAAAATGGTCACAGACTCCGTCTCTTCACCGGAGCGCTGCGTGCCAGCGTCGAACCAGCGAATGGTGTCCACCTGCGTACCCCAAAGCTCGATACGCACCGGTTTGAGGTGGCCTGTTGGGAACACGTCGATGATGCCGCCGCGACGGCTCACCGTACCAGGGCCCTCCACCACAGGTTCAAAGCGGTAACCCATCCGCGCCCACTGCAAGAGCAATGGCTCAAGGGACAGCTTCTCACCGCGCCGGACAACGTGGGTCAGATCACCCATCAGCTTTGGAGAGAGGGTGCGTTGCATGAGCCCTGCCGCTGACACCACCACCAAGGGAGGCTCGCTAGCAAGCACACCACTGAGAGAGCCCAAGGCCGTTAGTCGCTCATGGACTGTGCCAGGGTCCAAGGAAAGCCGCTCGTACGGCAGCACCTCAGACTCAGCGAAATGGTATATGGGCGCGCCATCTCCGCAGTAGGCCAGAAGCTGCTCCACCATCTTGCGGGCGTCATCAGGGCGAGGACAGACCACCACCATGGGTTTACCCAGTTCACGCCACAAGGCCCCCAAAACGTAGGGCTTAGTCTGCTCCAGACCAGAGATGTCTGCCCGCCCTCCCGCAATAAGGGCGTCAACCACCCTCCGGTAAGCCGGCACGGACGATAGCAGAGAGAACAGGCCACGTAGGCTCAAATCGGTATGCTCCAGACGCACAATAAGGCGTGAGCGGCAGGCCCATACCCGCCACAAACGCCGAAAAGGGCCGAATCCATCAGCCCTAGCGGTATTGTAGCATGGGGGCATCATGATTCCGGCACACCACAAGCTACGTCGCGCACTGCTTTCAGCAATCGTGGCCGTCATCGCGCTTATTGCAACGGCCTGCGGGCAGGACACGGACAGCGTTAGTCCTACACCGACTCCAAGTCAGGAATCCACTCCTGCCCAGGAACGCGAAGAGGCTCCACTGTGGGTCTACTGGCTTCAGGAACCGGACCTCGTTGAGCTCAGTCACAGTAACGCCAACATCTTTGTCATCGACTACTCACACGACGGCACGGAGGAGGGCGCTTTCACCCCGGCGGACTTGCAAACGCTACAGACCAACGGCGCGGGTACGAGAACTGTCTTGGCGTACATGAGTATTGGCGAAGCCGAAGACTACCGCTTTTACTGGCAGGAGGGTTGGAAGCAAGGAAACCCGTTATGGTTGGACGAGGTGAACCCCGACTGGGCCGGAAACTTCAAGGTTCGCTATTGGGACCAAGACTGGCAACGCGTCATCTTCGGCAGCCCCATGAGCTACGTCGACAAGTTCCTGGAGGCGGGATTCGACGGTGCGTATTTAGACATCATCGACGCTTATGCCCACTACGCCGACCAGGGGTGGCAGTCCGCAGAGTCAGAGATGGTGGAGTTTGTCAGGGCGCTGTCCGCCTACGCAAAAGGCAAAGACCCTGACTTCTTGATCATTCCGCAGAACGCGCCAGAACTGGGAGCACACGCCTCGTACCTGGAGGCAGTAGACGGTGTCGCCCAGGAGGGCCTGCACTACGGCTACGACAATGAAGGCGAGGCCACCGACCCATCGGTGACGTCGGAGATTGACGCATACTTAAAACGCTTCTTGGACGCTGGGAAACTAGTCCTTGTTGTGGACTACGCTTCGTCGCCTGAGAACGTGAGCGACGCGTACTCTCTGTCTCGCGCCAAAGATTATAGCAGTACGGTCACAACCGTCGACTTGGACCGCCTTCCGTTCCTCGTGGACAGTCCATCTCCTTGACTACCACCTTTGACATCTCCTGGGGCTTCTTCACCCTTCTTGCGTGGGGCGGTGCCGACTATCTGGCGCGGACCAGCTCCGTGCGCACAGGCAGCCTCAACACGGCCTTCTTCGTCCAGGCGATTGGCTGGGTGCTGCCCGCGCTCTACCTCGGTATCTCCCTGACCATAAGTGGCACCGACAGGGACATCGATTGGGCGACGCTGGCCCGCCTCGTGCCATTGACCGCCGTACTCCTGGGCGTAGGCTACAGCATTTACTACCGTGGGCTGGAAGTAGGCTCAGTATCAGTTGTGAGCGCTGTGACCTCAGCCTGGCTGCTGGTCTCCGTCCTGCTGACCACCTTTTTCTTTGATGAGGTAATCACTTCGTCCCAGTGGGCGCTCATTCTTACTGTGACCGGCGGTATTGCTTTGCTCTCCATTCATAGGGCTGCCCTACACGGTACCGGCACCGGTTTCTGGTACGGGGTGGGCGCTATGGCGTTCCTGGGCGGAGCCTTTGCGCTATGGAAGCCGCTCACAGAAGCAGGCGGGCCTTTCTTGGCCGTCGTGCTCGTGAGGGGGCTCTCCTCCATAGTGACCTTGGCCTTGTTACGGCTCAGGGAAATGCCCATCATCTGGCCGGCCGGGAGCACTCGCTGGCTACTGTTGGGCGCTGCGGCCCTGGATGCCCTTGGCTACATAATCTACAACATGGGTCTAGATAGGGCCTCACTGGCAATCACTGCACCGTTGGCTGCCGCCCACCCGCTGGGGACCATTGCGTTGGCGTGGTGGCTGCTGCGGGAGCGGCCAGGCCGTCTCCAAGTGGTAGGAATATCCGTCACTTTGGCGGGGGTAATTGCCCTCAGTGCCATTGCAGTTGTATAGGCGCGTTTGTGGCGGCCTTCCCGCCCACGATATAATCGACCATCACTCTGCGGAGTACTTGCTCCGCCCACCCAGGTTTCCTATGTCAGCCACTAAGTCAAACAAAACTACTGAACATGGCCTTGCCTACCGACGCGTAGTCGTGAAGGCGGGCACCAATGTGCTCACCACAGGCACCGGCGCGCTGGACGCTGCCGTTATGGCAACGCTGGTTGAACAGGTAGTGCGCGTACGAGAGATGGGCGCGCAGGTGGTACTGGTCACCTCCGGTGCCATGGCGGCGGGTCGTGACGCATTGGGACAACGCGCCTCCGACAAGGCGGTCCCAGAGTTGCAGCAGCTTGCCGCCATTGGCCAGAGCCGCCTCATGTACCAGTACCAGGAGCTGTTCTCCCACCACGACACCCTGGTGGCCCAAGCGCTCCTCACCCGGCGTGACGTGGAGGACCGCCAGGGTTATCTCAACGTGCGCAACACGCTGGAAGGGCTCTTGGATAAGGGCGTGGTCCCCGTGGTGAACGAGAATGACGTGGTCAACGTAGAGGAGCTTGGACAGGACGGGTTTGGCGACAACGACCAACTCTCCGCTCTGGTTGCGAACCTTATTGACGCTGACCTGCTGATATTGCTGACCAACACCGGCGGACTGTATACAGCCGACCCGCACCGTGATGCATCAGCGACGCTCATTGAGCAGGTGGACCGGGTGGATGATGCTGTGTTGGCGCTAGCGGGAGAACACCGTGACGCCAATTCCAGAGGCGGCATGCGCTCCAAACTGGAATCTGCAAATCTGGCCACATCCTGCGGCGTGACGGTAGTCATTGCAAGTGGCGGTGAGCCTGACGTGGTCCACAAGCTGGTCAGCGGCCAGAAGCTGGGGACACTCTTTCCAACCAACGTCTCCTATATGGAGAGTAGGAAGCGGTGGCTGCTCAGTGGCCTTGCTCCCAGCGGTGGAGTGGTTATCGTGGACGCGGGTGCCGTCAAAGCCCTGCGTGAAAGCGCCAGCAGCCTGCTGCCCGCTGGCGTCAAAGAGGTGCGCGGCCACTTCAATAGAGGTGACGTGGTTATCATCGCTGGCCCAGACGGTGAGCGCGTTGCCTGTGGCGTGGTCAATTACGATGACGCGGACGTACGCTCAGTGCAGGGTGTCCGCTCCAACCAAATCCTTGAAAAGCTAGGGCACCACTTTGGTGACGAGGTGGTGCACAGAAACAACATGGTGGTACTCTAGTTACGGACTCTGTTCTGTTTAATCGAGAAACGACATGACCACCGTCGCCTCAGAACTACTCACCAAAGCCCAGGCAGTCCGTGAAGCATCACGGGAATTGCGACGGTTGTCGTCGTCCGTGAAAAACGGCGCTCTACTTGCCATTGCCGATGCTCTGGAGCGCGACCAACAGGTCATCCTGGACGCCAACGCTCAAGATATGGCCGCAGGTCAAACAGCCGGGCTTTCTGACGCAATGTTGGACCGGCTGCTGCTCAACCCTGAGCGCTTGAATGGGATGGCCAGCGACGTCCGGACCATCGCCGCACTCCCCGACCCTGTTGGTGAAGAGTTCGATGCACGCACCATGGACAACGGCCTACGGGTGGCGAAGCGTAGGGTGCCTTTGGGCGTTATTGGATGCATCTACGAGAGCCGCCCCAACGTAACCACTGATATCACGGCCCTCTGCATCAAGTCCGGCAACACCGTGCTATTGCGCGGCGGGAAAGAGGCGGTCCACTCCAACCAGGCCCTGGGTGAGTTGGTGCGCACTGCCCTAGCCAGCGCAGGAGTAACGCCAGAAGCCGTACAGATGGTGCGCTCCACGGATAGGGAGTTGGTACAGCAAATGCTCAAGCTCAATGAATACATTGATCTGCTCATCCCCAGGGGCAGCGCGGAGCTTATACGAATGGTGGCGCAGGAAGCCACCATGCCCGCCATCACTGGCGGCATAGGCGTGTGCCACATCTACGTGGATGAGACAGCCAACGTAAGCAAAGCAGTGGATATTGTCTTCAATTCCAAGGTACAGCGGCCCACGGTCTGCAATGCCCTGGATACGGTGCTAGTCCATGTGGGCGTTGCTCCTCAATTTCTGCCGGAAATGGCCTCTCACCTCGCATCAGCAGGCGTGGAGTTGCGCTGCGATGGCCGCGCGCTGGCAATTCTGGGACCTTCAGCCAACGACAAGGTGGTCCAGGCCCAGGAGAGCGATTGGGGCCAGGAGTTCCTATCACTGGTGGCGTCCGTGCGAGTGGTTGATTCCATGGATGAAGCCATTGAGCATATTGAACGTTTCGGCTCAGGCCACTCTGAGGCTATCCTCACGGAGGATGACTCAGCAGCGGCACGCTTCTTGGATGATGTGGAGGCCGCCGTGGTACTGGTCAACGCCAGCACGCGGTTCAACGACGGCGGACAGCTCGGGCTCGGCGCGGAAGTCGCCATCAGCACAAACAAGGTTCACGCTCGGGGGCCCATGGGTCTCCGTGAGTTGACCAGCTACAAGTGGACGGTGTTGGGCACCGGCCAGGTGAGGCCCTAGCTCACCAAAGCCTCACCCCAGCAGGACGCGTCGTCCTCTCATATCTGCAGTATGGGGCCTGACGCCAAAAGGAGACCAGCATGGATTTTCGATTTGAACGTGAATGCCGGACAGCTTATTCAGAGGTGTTCACCATCCTAGAGGACGACGCTCCCCAAGGGCGTATCGACATCCACTATGCCGGAGCCACCATCCACTGCACCCTGTGCGTGACTGAACGCTTCACCCAGGATGAGGTACAAGAACTCATTGAGTACTTGGAGGATGACCTTCTGGACGCTGTTGGCATGTCCCATGATGACCTCATCATCCACGTCCACCAGGGCCGTGAAGTGGGTGTCTTCAGCAATCGTGAGTACACTGAGGACGAACAGGAACCCGCTTCGTAAGCCTCGTCATATGCTCTCGTGATTATCGACTTTCATACCCACGTCCTACCCCCATCCTTCCAACGAGACTTGGAGGCGTTGCGGAGCCGCGACGCCACGTTTGCCGCTCTGTTCAGCAACAAGCAACAGATGGCCACGGCTGAAGACCTAGTCACGGCGTTGGACGAGGACGGCGTCGACGCAGCGGTGGCAGTAGGCTACGGCTGGTGCGACCCTGCCATGGCCCGTGAGTCCAATGACTATCTGCTGGATTCGGCACGACAGCACCCCGACAAAATCATCCCCTTTTGCAGTGTGCACCCCGCGTGGGGCGACGATGCGCTGGCGGAGATTGAACGATGCGTAGCACAGGGCGCTCGCGGGATTGGTGAGCTACACCCCACCAGTCAGGGCATAGACCTGGCAACTGACCCCCAGATGGACGGCCTAATGGAACTGGCAGTACGCCATAACCTGCCCGTGATGGTCCACGGCTCAGAGCCGGTGGGCCACGCCTACCCAGGCAAGGGCGGCGTCACCCCAGAGGTGCTGCTGGCTTTTGCACAACGCTACCCACGCAACATAATTGTCTGCGCACATTGGGGCGGCGGCCTCCCCTTCTACAGCCTCATGCCTGAAGTGCGGGATGCCTTGACCAACGTCTATTTCGACAGCGCGGTCACGCCCTTCCTCTATTCGCCTAACGTGTTCCCCGTAGCCATACGCGCCGCCGGTGCTGAGCACGTATTGTTCGCATCGGACTTCCCGTTGGTGCGGCCCAAACGCGTGCTGGAACAGGCCCGTGAGTCTCTGGAGGCGGCAGGCATGAGCAGCGCACTGGACGCAGTGCTCCACGACAACGCCGCGCGGCTGCTAGGGCTTACGTAAGAAAACGCTGGTTGCGGTCAGTCCAACCGGAAAAGCTGCTTTGCGTTCCCACTGCGGATGAGCTCTTTCTCAGGCTCCGGAATCCCCGTATTGGCCTCAAAGAGTTTGACGTCCTCATACTTCATGCGACCACCGGGGTCATCGTGTGGGTAGTCGGTCGCAAAGAGGAACCGCTCAGCGCCAAGGAAGCGTACCGCCTCCGGCAGCTCCTCCTCTTCCGTCTCAATGGCAAACCAGAAGTTCCGCTTGAAGTAGTAGCTAGGTGGCTTCTTGTTCCGCTCACTGGCAAGCTCCGGCAGCACCAGGGACCTGGAGCCAGGCGGCAACACTCTAGGAGACCGCACCTGCGTATTGGTGTAGTCCACAGATGAATCGCCCGCAAAGACCGAGTCCAGTCGCTCCAGGAAAGGCTTGATCCATCCAGTACCAGACTCTGGCTTCACAATCTTGAGGTTAGGAAAGTCGTCCAGCAGCCCACTGGTCACCAGAGACGCCAGTGTGACGTGGGTGTCGTTGGGGGCAAAGATATCCAGCCCAAACTTCTGAAAAATGGGAACGTTAACAATCCGGTGGCCATGCTGAATGCGGTGAAGGAACACCGGCATGCCCAACTCCTCACACTTGGCAAAGAAGGGCCACAATTCCTCGCGGGTACCCAGCGGGTCACCAAAGGGGTGCTCTCGTGATGGGAATATCTCATCTGAGACAGCCACTTTGAACCCGTTGGCGTGGGCCCATTCCAATTCACGAATGGCGGCGGGCACGTCCTGCAACGGGACCAGGGCCGCGCCAAAGAACCTGTCCGGGTGGCGCTCTATGATCCGCAGAAGTGAGGTGTTGAAGGAGTGCGCCATAGCAGCGGCCAGCTTGGGCTCAACGAGGTATGACCATGCCCAGGGGCTAAACTGGCTCACCAGCATCTGGAGGTCAATGCCCATCTTGTCCAACTCATAGACGCGGAAGTCCACATTGTAGAGGCCGTCATGCTTGCCACCGCTGCCAGCTAGGTCAATACCGGGCGTGAAACCGAGTACCTCCGTCCATCCGCCGCTGGGCCAGCCAGCAGGGAAATGGGTTGAGGCGTGGCGACCTTCGCTGTCGTAAGTCACGACTGGCTTGAGGTGCGCCATCTCATCGCCAAGATAGTCCATGGCGTCAGCCGGCGTTATGTGGCTGTCGCAGTCTATGTACACGTGCTTGGTAGTCATAGTCGTCTTCCTTCAAATGGGTCGCTTGCGGCGAGAGTAGTCCCCACTCCTGCCGCTGTCAACGATTTACAGCGCCGTCGGGCCACAGGAGTACTTCTCCACCATAGACTCGCATCTGGTGGTGGTGCGGCGTCAGCTCTCCAATGCCAGGAGGCTAGCACGGCTCTGACATTACGCCTTCGGACGAATCCTCCCATGAACGTCAGCGCGAAACAGACATGGCCCCGGCCGACTGGGGAGCATGATTCCGTGTGCTTTTATAGCTACGTAACCAAGAGAGGAGGGCATGCCCCCCTCTCTTCTTTCTCCGCGCAGCGCCGTTGTGTACTACAATCCTGCCATCCGCCTAAGGAGCGCCATTCATATGGAGAAGCCCACTCTGCAGGACGTGCTGGAAGCCCGACGCACCATTGCTCCCTACGTACGTCCCACCCCTCTTCACTCGTACCCCGTGCTGGACAAGCTACTGGGCGCACAGGTCTACGTGAAACATGAAAACTACCATCCCATTGGCGCCTTCAAGATGAGGGGCGGAGTCAACTTCATGGCACGCCTCTCTGACGACGACCGCAAGCGCGGTGTTATCACCGCCTCCACTGGCAATCACGGCCAGTCGATTGCCTATGCAGGGCACGTCTTTGGAACGCAGGTGATCATTGTGGTGCCGGAGGGCGCAAATCCCGGCAAGGTGGAGGCCATCCAGAACTGGGGCGCGGAGGTGATCTTCCACGGCAGCACGTTTGATGAGGCGAGAGGATACGTGGAGCGCGCCGTGGCCGAGAAAGGTTACAGCTACGCCCACCCTGCCAACGACCCATCAATCATTGCAGGCGTGGGTACCATGGCGCTGGAGGTACTAGAAGCACAACCTGATATCGAGATAATCATCGCGCCCGTGGGCGGAGGCAGCAGCGCCAGCGGGTGCTGCATTGTTGCAAAAGCGGTCAACCCCGCCATCCAGGTTATTGGCGTGCAGGCGGAGAAGGCACCCGCGGCCTACCTTTCATGGAAGGAGCGCCGTCTAGCGGAAGCAACGATGGAAACGACAGCCGAGGGCTTGGCGACGGGCGCTGGCTTTGAGCTGACGCAGAGCATCCTCTGGGAGCAACTGGATGATTTCCTGCTGGTGAGCGACGAGGAGTTGCGACAGGCGGTCAGGTTCTACTTAGAGGAGATACGCACCATGGCTGAAGCGGCAGGCGCTGCATCCCTGGCGGGCGCCATCAAGATGAAAGAACGCCTCCAGGGTAAGAAGGTGGCGCTCATCCTGAGCGGCGGGAACATATCCGTGGCGCAACTGCGAGAAGCATTGGCCGACTGAGGCAGTTAATCTGGTTTACCTGCATACTGGAAAAATTAACCGATTATGAATATAGCCAACACACTTGTCCAAGCAGGCCGTGAGCACGCCGGAAGGCCAGCGCTGGCTGTCGGCGGCGCACCTTACTGCACGTATGATGAGCTTGCAGAGCGTGTAGCTATCATGGCGGGACGCCTCTTGAACGACTTTGGCCTCCAACAGGGAGACCGCGTGGGCATTGCCATGAAGAACTCTCCGCAGTTCCTGGAGGTCCTCTACGCCACCTGGCACGCGGGCTGTAGTGCGGTGCCCATCAACGCCAAATTACATACGCGTGAGTTTCAGTACATACTGGCACGCAGCGGTACACGCGTGTGCTTTGTCACGCATGAACTTGAAGGGACCATCGGCCCTCTACGAGAGTCGATAGCCACGTTGGAGCGCGTCGTTAGCGCGCCGTCACCGGAGTACGAAGCGCTGTATAAAGGCACTCCTTTAGCTATGGCGGAGCTATCGCCGGACGACCTAGCGTGGCTCTTCTACACCAGCGGCACCACTGGCAGGCCCAAAGGTGCAATGCTCACGCACCGCAACCTCATGGCCATGACCCTTGGCTACTTCTCAGGCGTCGATGCCATCAATCCAGGGGACAGTATCATCCACGCCGCGCCCATGTCCCACGGGTCAGGTCTTTACGGGCTTCCTCACGTTGCCAAGGGCGCAGTCCACATTATTCCAGACAGCGGTGGGTTCCAGCCGGATGAGATTTTCCAGCTTGTGCAGGAGTACACCGGCGTGACCTTCTTCGCGGCACCAACCATGGTCAAGCGGCTGGTGGACCACGCCGCCACGCATACCCCTGACATCACCAATTTGAAGACTATCGTTTACGGCGGCGGGCCCATGTACGTGGAAGACCTGAAGTTGGCAATGAGCGCCTTGGGCAACCGGCTGGCCCAGATCTACGGCCAGGGTGAGAGCCCCATGACCATCACATCGATGACCAAGGCGCAGCATGGGGATGCCAACGACCCTCACCTTGAGGAGCACCTGGCGTCGGCAGGAACGCCCCAGACCGGCATCGAGGTGCGTGTGGTGGACGAGAACGATATCGCCCTATCACCCAGCGAGGTTGGCGAGGTGTTGGTCCGCGGAGACGCGGTGATGGCTGGCTACTACGACAACCCGGAAGCCACGGCGAAAAGCCTACGTGGCGGCTGGCTCCACACAGGCGACCTCGGTTTCATGGACGCACACGGCTTCCTTACGCTGAAGGACCGCTCTAATGACATGATTATTTCAGGCGGCACCAATATTTACCCCAGGGAGGTGGAGGATGTGCTGCTACTGCATGAAGGCGTACAAGAGGCTGCGGTCATCGGCAAGCCAGACCCTGAGTGGGGAGAATCGGTTGTAGCATTCGTCGTAACCAAACCTGGCAGTCAAGTAACGATTGAGGCCTTAGACCTCCTTTGCCTGGAGAACATGGCGAGATTCAAACGACCCAAGGAATACAGATTCATCGACGCACTGCCCAAGAACAACTACGGCAAGGTGGTTAAGGCGGAGCTGAGGGAGCTACTAGGAAGGGCAGGTGGTGAGAAGAAAGCCGGTGGTTATGATTGAGCAGACCACGCTCCCTGACTACCTATGTCCTGGCCTCGACATCGTGTTTGTGGGCATCAACCCAGGGGCATATTCAGCCGAGGTAGGCCGCTATTTCGCAACGCCCCGTAACCGATTCTGGGCTGCCCTCAATAAGTCTAGCATCGTCAACGCCGGCCGCGACCTTGGCCCAGAGGACGACGCTAGTATGAACGGTTATGGTATTGGCTTAACGGACGTGGTGAAGCGGCCCAGTGGCAGCGCCGCTGACATACGCCCTGCTGAGTTCAAAGCTGGCTCCCTAGTGCTCCAAGGGAAATTACTTTCCTGTCAGCCACTGGTTGTATGTTTCAACGGCCTCACCGGGTACAAGAATTACCTTCGACACGCCCTTGCTGTAAAGCCGGAGGCTACGCTAGGCACGCAACCGCGCATCATTGGTGGAAGCAGGGTATTCGTTACGCTGAACCCAAGCCCAGCTAACGCGGCATTCTCTCTGCGCATGATTGCTGACTGGTACTGGCAACTTGGCAAGTTCCGCGACCAACTCAAATAAGCCCTTGGCTGGGCAGCAACAACTACGGCTCTTTGGAGTAACCGCAATTGAGCGAGACGCGGTTGGTTCATTAACGACCACGCCGATGCTGGCATCGCCCACGCAATGCCAGCGATGACTCGCGCACCCAATGCGGAGATGAGAAGGAATCTTAAAAGCGACGACGGCCCGCTCTGTAGGGTTGGGAATTACCTAATCATTTGAAGCCCGTCGTCATTACGCCCATGCCTGGTACCGTCATACCCCATTGAATTTGCGGAGGAGGATGCACCGGAATTCACGAACATTGTCTCGGTACTACGGCAACACCGAAGTGTGCTCACCAGCTTCAAGGTATCGAGCCCAGCGCAGGTAAGCGTCCTGGTCTGCGGGCCGTACAACAGCGCCATTGCTTTCATAGTGAGATAGGACGCGACCAAGGTGCTCAACTCCATCACGACCCATGGCTCAGCACTCTGTTAGCGACGGCTGGCTGGTAGGATATAAGGTGTTAAGTGGTGCGGCGACCATCCACGACTGGGGAGGCACCGAACCCGCGATATTGAGAGTGATGCTCCAAGAGGCGTTTATACCAACTAGTGGAAGTTACACTAATTGAAGCGAGTGCGATTGCCTAATGCATGAGGAGCTACGCGCCCTGGTTATGCTAGGATTTCATAGTGCCATCGGGTAACCTAAAACAACTCCCGCCGACATAATTATTAATTTATCCACTTTGGAGGGCTGAAACGTGAGAGTAAGTTATTATCAGAAAAGAAGGCTTCTATTCATTGCAGCGCTTCTTGGGCTTGCCTCGGTAATTGTCGCTTGTAGTTCCCCAGTCGAAACGAAGATCGAGACAGACGGCCCAGCCACCAGTACTACACCGACAACCAGCGAGCCATCGGTCGAGCCGACATTGTCGCCGACGCCTACCCCTTCTCCGACCAGCACGCCGACCCCGCAACCAACGCCGACCCCGCAACCGACGCCAACTCCGCAACCGACGCCAAC
>CAVOAJ010000015.1:0-15461 GCA_963693605.1 Dehalococcoidia bacterium
ATGGTCAGGTCGCCCCTCGTGCGCTCCAGCACACCGCGTAGCTGGTCAGTGGTCCTGCGCAGGCCGTTGGTCAACGCGTCGGGGAAGTCCATGGTCACCATCTGGTTGTAGACCTCGTCCATCGTCTCCATCAACTCTTCAGAGCGGGAGTCGTCGTCACGGCGGAGGGAGTCCAGGATATAGCGGCGCAGTTCGCTGGCGGCCTCTGCCAGGCCGTTGAGGTAGGGAGCCACCTCCACGCCAAGCTCCGTGTGGGTGGGTAGGGGCGTGGCTGCAATGAATGCGTAGACTGCCGACGCCTCTGTGTATTCTTTCTGTGCGTCCTGGGTATAGCCGGTGAAGTAGAGGTCTGGGTGGTCATGGAGGAGCGCTTTTGCCTCCGCCACGAGGTCACCTGCCGCTTTCACCAGGGTCTTGGCCTGCTCCATTTCATGCCGATGGACGGAGCGAATGGCGTTGGCGGAGTTGCGGACCACCTCGCGAGAGAGGGGGATAGCGCGCTCCCGTACCTCATGCTTCTGTGTGAAGAACGCGCGGGCTTGGTCAGCAATGTCGGTTAGGTGAATGGGGGAATCGTCCACGGTGCGGGCCTCCTAGGGATAGCGACCGCACTGTAGCAGAGGCGGTGCTTGGACGGCCAGCAGGCGCTAGTCTGACAGCGCAGGGTCTATGACGACATGCCACCCAGCGTCGTTGAGCTCATCCCATGTGAACAGGCGCCGGAATAGTAGGTTCATATCTTCCTGAGGGTCGTTTTCTTCCACCGCAATAACGCGGTATTTATACCTCGATCCCTGCTCGCTGTCGTGGAACGGAATCCCATAGTAGGAGAAGCCCTTGGTCCTACCTGTCTGAATTTCGCCGCCAGCGTACCTGTACCGGGAGTAGCCATACTGGTAGTCATCAAGGTCTGCCTGAAGGTCTACCTGAAGGAGGTGAGCCCTTATGGGAAGACCCGTGCGGTTTTCATAAGCCACCTCCCCCAAGGAGCCGGGGTCAATAGGCATGGGTTCGATGACGGCAATCCAATTCCCGTCGTTCATCTCGTCCCAGCTGTGCAGGCGCTGATAGATAAGATTGAGGTCGGCGTCTACAGCGGTAATCAGGAAATTCTCACGATTCCTAGCATTCTTTTGGGAAAGAACGTAACTAGCATAACCAATCTTTTCTTGATTCCCCGGAGCAACGGGCCCGTCGTAGCTCCTTATTGAACTGAAAAACCTGCAGGGACTTGGATTGGTATCTTTAAATGGAGTCATAGTTACAAAGACAGGGATCTCGGTCTTGTTTTCATACGTGAGATAACCATAGGGGGTACCGCACGCGGAGAGCACAGCCGCAAAGGCTAAGCTGCACGTTCCCCACAGAAGCACTGTTCGTATACTGCGTCTCATTGTGCTAATCCCTATTCCTCATCTTCGTAGAGAAGGGAACCAAAGGGGAATACCGAGTCGGTTACGCTATCTTCAGCAGGCGGGCCTTCAATGATTCGCCTGATGGTTTCCTCAATGATTGCCTCGGTTGCGGTCTCAATTTGTTCAAATACTTCGTCCACTTTATTTTGAATCTTATTGTCCAATTTTTGCTTTTGAGCCCTAAGTCTACCCATCAATGTCAACGGCTTAACCTCTTTAGCAAACCAATCTTGGCCTGCGGCTTTATAGGCATACGCTTCTTCAGGGTGAACTTTCAAAGCGGCACTTCTGCCTCCGTACTCCACTATGTCAGTGAGCAGCTGTAACTGATAATTCGCATGCCAATCCAAGGCACCGCCTTGTTCAAACATACGCCGAGCGTGGGCGTATTCATGCCAGACCAGCGTTGGATTCGGTTTAGTGTCCACGAGGTTGCCCTCATCGTCTGTCTTAAGTGCTACGAAAACGCCGAAAGGCCCACCAAGCGCAAGCCCTCCCGCACCTTGAAAGTCGAGGATTTTTTTGATTGGACCCTCACCTACAGTGTTGAGGCGTATGCGCTTGCCCCCTAGCTGCCAAGGACGTTCAATCGTGCTGTCCACAATGCCTAAAGAATCAAATACCTTAAGCTTCAGTCGTTCCTGCTGTTCGTCTATTTTGTCCTCAGCAGCACCTTTCACGTTTGACGGAAACTCCTTTACATCCGTTGCGAAGTCCACCACGTCATCACGGATAGCACTTGCTTTATTTGTTATGCGGCCCCAAAGGCTCGGCTTTTTCTTAGGCTTGATTACGGGGGCGGGTGTCAGTATGGGGCCACGTTCACCAACGAACAGAGGAAAGCGCTGCTGCTTTTTCTTAGGCTTTGGAAGGGGCACGAGCCTCAGGCTGCCTTCACCGGGAAGTAAAGGAAACTGCTGCGCCCCCCCGCCGTGGATCTAGCGGTGGCGAAGGCGGCGGCGGCGGGTCGTCGTGTTCTGAACTTTGGTAGAAGGGCATGGCCGCCTCCTTGCAAACGGTGGTGAGAGAAGGTGGGTACATCCCATTGTCTCGTAGGCATGGCGGAGGGTCTATGGCCTGGTGTCGCAGAGACCCTCCGCCTATTGGATTGTGCGGTTTTTCACTTGTGAGCGCATGGCCCCTGTGCTATTCTGGCCCTGCTTTGGGGAGTACCTTATTTTGGTCACTGTCGCCTAGCTGAGGTGGTAACTGATGGAGCAGCAGAATTTAGCGGGACTTGCGCCGGATATCGGTTACGCGGTTGGGCTGAAATTGGATGAGGAATGGGGCCAGGACCGCACTGAAGGCGCCACTATTGAGAGCCTCAAGTGGAGTTGCCAGGAGGCCTTTCCTGAGCCCACCATTCAAGTCCCTGATGACATCAAGGGCAACGTAGCTGTAACGTCGGTGGATGCGCTCCTCAACTGGGGACGCCGCTCCTCGGTCTACCCAGTTGCCTTTGGCTTGGCGTGCTGCGTATTTGAGATGATTGCCAGCGCAATGTCGCGGTTCGACATCTCACGCTTCGGTATGGAGGCCATGCGGGCCACGCCTCGCCAGGCTGACCTGCTTATCGTCTCTGGCACCCTCACCTGGAAGATGGCGCCCGTCATCCGGCGGGTGTATGACCAGATGCCAGAGCCCAAGTGGGTTATTGCCATGGGCGTGTGCGCCACGTCAGGCGGTCCTTACTACCAGGGCTATAGCGTGGTGCCCGGTGTGAACCACATCATGCCTGTGGACGTTTATGTGCCTGGCTGTCCGCCACGGCCTGACGCTCTGCTCTACGGCATCATGCAACTCCACGACAAGATTAAGAAATACAGCGTGATGAAGCACCCGGCGGGGGCCTGAGATGACGACGGCTGTGCTTGGTACAGACCTGGCAGGCGCTCTGCGGCAGCGGTTCCCCGACGTGGTGATTGATGCCGACGACACTGCTGTTTGGATAACACCGGAGTCGGTGAGCGATGTCTGTGCCTACCTCCAGGCTGACCCTGACCATCAATACGATTTGCTCAACCTGCTATCAGCAGTGGACTACGTTGAGTACTTTGAGGTGGTCTACCACATGACCTCCATTGGCAGGAACGCCAGCGCAGTGGTGAAGACCCGCTGCTATGGACGAAACGAACCCACGGTGGCGTCGGTCTCAGGCGTGTGGCGTGGCGCTCACCTCCATGAGCGGGAGGCGTATGACCTTATGGGCGTGAGCTTCTCCGGTCACCCTGACCTGCGGCGCATCTTGTTGTGGGAAGGGTTTGAGGGCCACCCACTCCGACGGGACTACTTGGAACCGCCGTTGCCATATAAGTGGCCCCACGGCGGATAAATTGAAACGAACCCCACTCACCCAGAGCTTGCCGATGGCGACAGTCTCAGGAAGAGCGGAGTCAATGCAGAGCGAACGGGAGAACACAAACAAGTGTCGTTGAACATGCAGCCGGTCACGGTCAACATTGGCCCCCACCATCCAAGCACCCACGGCGTGTTCCGTATGAAGGTCACCTTCGACGGCGAGAACATTGTTGATGTGGAGCCGGTGATTGGCTATCTGCACCGCGGTACAGAGAAGCTGGCGGAGGAGCGCAACTACACCCAGATCATCACGCTGACGGACCGCCTGGACTACGTGGCATCCATGACCAACAACCAGGCGTACGTCCTCTCTTGCGAAAAGTTGGTGGGGCTGGATGTGCCGGACCGTGGCATGTACCTGCGGGTCATAGCAGCGGAGCTTCAGCGAGTGGCAAGTCACCTCATTGGCATTGGTTTCTTCCTGCAAGACCTGGGCGCTTTTGGCACGCCGCTGATGTACTGCTTTCGCGAGCGTGAACGTATCTTGGACCTGTTTGAGATGCTCTGCGGCGCCCGCATCACGGTGAGTTACATGCGGATAGGCGGGGTCTTCCAAGACGCGCCCGTGGACTTCTGGCCCGCGCTCAGTAGGTTCATGGGCGACATCCCCTCTTACATCGACGAGTTGGACGCGCTTATCTCCACGAACGAGATTGTTTTGGCGCGTACCAAGGGCGTATCCCCACTCACGGGTGAACAGTGCATCAATGCCTCCATCACTGGCCCCATACTCCGCGCCTCTGGCGTGGAGTGGGACCTGCGCAAGGCCGCTCCCTACGATGTTTATGACCGCGTGGCGTTTGACGTCGTCACGCTGCCGGAGGGCGACAACTACGCCCGGTACGCCGTCCGCTTGGCGGAGATGCGACAGTCGCTCCGCATCATTGAACAATGCGTGGAGCAGATAGAACCCGGACCCGTGCGCGCCACCACCAACATGCTCTTCCGCCCACCAGCAGGCGAGGCCTACGTGCCCATTGAAGCGCCCAAGGGTGAGCTTGGTTTCTACATAGTGAGTGACGGCACTGTGTCTCCGTACCGCTGCAAGATACGGGGCCCCTCCTTTGTGAACCTGACGTTGCTCAAGGAGATGATGGTGGGTTACAAGCTGGCGGACGGCATAGTGTCCCTGGG
Source organism: Dehalococcoidia bacterium (assembly GCA_963693605.1). Taxonomy (GTDB): domain Bacteria; phylum Chloroflexota; class Dehalococcoidia; order Lucifugimonadales; family Australimonadaceae; genus JAQBVZ01. The sequence continues at coordinate 4,908 of CAVOAJ010000015.1, forward strand.
CAGCCTGGACTTTAACGTTGGTGAGGTGGACCGCTAGTGGGAGACGTCCTAGCAGAAAACCGAATATTCAGCACCGTGTACACCTTGGTCAATGACCTGGTGCCGGATGGCTGGTCATGGGTGGCGTACCTTGCTGCTGGCATGTCTATCATCATGCTGGTTGTTAACTCGCTGATGATTATGGCCACCTTCTATACGTGGGTGGAGCGACGCCTCCTGGGACGCTTTCAGAGCAGACTGGGGCCCAACCGGGCTGGCCCCTTTGGTCTGCTCCAGCCCATTGCTGACCTGCTCAAACTTCTTTCTAAAGAGGACATCCTCCCCCGTAGCGCGGATCGCATTATCTTCAACGTGGCCCCTGTCCTGATGCTGGCAGCCACTCTCATTGTGCTGGCTGTGGTTCCTTTTGGCAGGGGCTCATACATAGCGGACCTGAATATTGGCATCCTGTTCGTGGTGGCAATCAGCGGTATAGGCACCTTTTCCATATTCATGGCTGGCTGGGCCTCCGCAAACAAGTACGCCATGTTTGGCAGCATGCGCGCCATAGCCGCCTTGGTGAGCTATGAAGTGCCCATGGTCATGTCCATTCTGTCCGTGGTGGTGCTGACGGGTTCCATGTCCATGGTGGATATCGCAGAAGGCCAGGCGCTGCCATTCATCTTGGTTTTGCCCATGGCGTTCATGATTTTCATGGTGAGCATCTCCGCAGAGCTCAACCGCGCGCCGTTCGACATTGTGGAGGCGGAGTCAGAGCTCATCTCCGGCTACAACACGGAGTACAGCGGGATGAAGTTCGGTACCTTCTTCGCGGCGGAATTCGCTAACGTGCTGGTGGCCAGCGCCGTCATAGCCGTACTGTTTCTCCAAGGCTGGCGTTGGGCGGTCTTGCCCTCCCACCTGTGGTTCCTGTTGAAGGTGGGCGCTCTTGCCTTTGTGTTCATCTGGATACGCGCCACGTTACCTCGACTGCGCATCGACCAAATCCTGGGCTTTGCGTGGAAATTCCTGCTTCCCCTGAGCCTTATCAACCTGGTGGTGGCCGCAGTGGAAGTGCTGTCATGGCCTGAGCAAACGGCCCTCCAGCAGTTCTACATGGCGCTCATCAACTGGCCAGTCGCTATCGTGAGCATCGTGGTGTTTAGCAAAATCGTATCGAAACGACAGCCAGTGCAGCCGGTGGTGAGGGTCGCCGTGGCCCAGGAGGTGGTGTGAGATGTACGGCCTAGGCCTAGCAAAGGGATTTGGCGTCACGCTAAAGAACTTCATCCGAAAACCCACCACGGTCCAGTACCCGGAGGAGCGAAACACGCAGCACACGCGGTTCCGGGGCCAGGAATTTGCCTGGTATCAGGACCGCTGCACCGGGTGCGCTTCCTGTGCTAAGTACTGCCCGCTGGGGATCATCCAGATTGTCACTGACCCGGACGGCGGCTATGAGCAGGAGGGCGGCAGCTTCAAGGTGGACGTCTTTGACATAGACCAAGGCCGCTGCATGTACTGCGGGCTGTGCGTTGAAGCTTGTCCCTACGATGCCCTGTACATGGGCTCTAACTTTGAGGCCGCGCAGACTCAACGGGCTGACTTGGTTATCACCAAGGAACAGCTAACGGCCCGCGAGAAACACCCCAGCACGTGGTTCCGTCCGCAGTTGGAGCGTAACGGGTACAACCCCCATACGGAAGCGGCGGATGATTTCCATGAGGTGGGTAGGGAGCCGTTTTTCTGGCACAACAAGCGACCGCAAAGCCTCTCAGAAGCAGAGCGCAAAGAGGCTACGGCACAAGGGGAATACGAGTAAAAGTCGTTAGCGCCAGTCATGGCGCTGCAATCTTGAATAGCTGAGGAAACGAGTCTTTGGACAACCTGTTTGGCGAGATAGTCTTCTGGGCCTTGGCGGTGGTCACCGTGGGCAGCGCGTTGCTGGTGGTGACCATACGTGACGTGTTCAGGGCTGCGTTGCTGCTTGCGACCACCTTCATGGGGATCGCTGGCTTGTTCGTGATGCTCAACGCTGAATTTCTCGCGGTCGTGCAGATACTAATCTACGTGGGTGCGATATCGGTGCTGTTGGTCTTTGCCGTGATGCTCACCCGGGGAGTCTCTGAGGGCAACCGTGGCACGCCAGTGCAGCCGGTGGCCCTCACGGTGGCTGCGCTGCTATTGGGCGTTTTGGCATGGAGCATTGTGCAAGCGGAGTGGAACCTCTTGCCTACGGACTTGCCCGCGCCGTTTGAAGAGGTCTTTATCACCACGCCTCAGGTACTGGGACGGCTGCTCATCAGTGAGTTTGTGCTCCCCTTTGAGATAGCAGGTGTGCTGCTATTGGCAGCGGTGGTTGGCGCGTTAGCCCTTGTGCGAGAGTCAGGGGAGGAGTAGCCATGGACCTGGAACGCTACCTGCTCCTCTCAGCCGTTCTCTTTGTCATTGGTATGTACGGCGCACTTTCGCGTCGCAATATCATCACCGTGTTGATGTCCATAGAAATCATGTTCAACGCCGTTATCTTGACGTTGGTGGCCATGTCACGATTTATCACGCCGGCGGCAGCGCGCCTTCCTGGGGCGGACCCCGCTGACGTGGCGCACTGGCTGCTTACGGGACAGACCCTGGCCGTGTTCATTGTGGTTGTGGCGGCGGCGGAGGTTGCGCTGGGGCTTGCTTTAGTTATCTCACTCTTCCGTCACAAGGACACCGTGGACGTGACGGAAGTAAACCTGTTGCGGCATTAGGGCCGGAATTTGAAGGAGGGCTGATGCCCATGTGGGTTGAGTACAAAAAAGTGCCGAACTTGATGATGGCAGAGATGTGGATGGAAATCCTTGAAGGGGAGGGCCTTCCCGTCCGCCTCTTGCCGGAAGGCGACATCACGGACTATGGAGAGCAGGTGCCCTTCAAGGTCATGGTGCCCCGTGGCCGTGAGCATGTTGCTGACGAGATATTGAGGAAGCTCTAGATGATCACTGAGGCAGCCGCGTGGGGAATTATTGGCCTACCTTTGGCCTCTTTTGTCCTCATCTCCTTCGTCATCCGTCCGCTGTTGGGCGCTACACGCCTGAGCGGGTATGTGACAGTCGCTGCCATGGCAGGTTCGCTGATGCTGTCTGTCTGGGCGCTGGGTTCCGTTACGGGAGAGGAAGGGGCCATTGGCTTTGAGCCTCACTCGTGGCTGACCATAGGATCGCCCGGTGGCGGCCTGAGCTTTGACCTCCAGATTGGCATACTGCTGGACTCACTTACCGCCATCATGCTCATTGTGGTGACCGGCGTTAGCCTGATGGTGCAGGTGTACTCCCAAGGCTACATGCGCGGTGACGCTAGCTACTCTCGCTACTTTGCGTACATGTCACTGTTCACTGCCTCCATGCTGGGGCTGGTGCTGTCACGGAACCTCATCCAACTCTTTGCCTTCTGGGAACTGGTGGGCCTGAGCTCATACCTGCTCATAGGCTTTTGGCATGAGCGACCGGCCGCAGCCGCTGCTGCCAAGAAGGCGTTCCTGGTCACACGAATTGGCGACTTTGGGTTCCTGCTGGCGCTTCTCTACATTTTTTACAACCGGGGAACCTTTGCGGCCAACGGCCTCAACCCCTTCGATATCCCTGATATCCACATTGCTGCGGGCATCCTTGGAACGGGCGTGGTCACATGGATAGCCGTGGGTCTGTTTGCGGGCGCCATGGGTAAGTCAGCCCAGTTCCCGCTGCACACGTGGCTCCCTGATGCTATGGAAGGCCCCACTCCGGTGAGTTCACTCATCCACGCAGCAACCATGGTGGCCGCAGGCGTGTTCCTGGTGGCCCGCATGTTCCCGTTGTTTGAGCATTCAGCCGTGGCCATGAACATTGTCGCCATCATCGGTGGCTTCACAGCAATCTTCGCAGCCTCCATGGCTCTGGTCTCCAATGACATCAAGCGTGTGCTGGCGTATTCCACCGTCAGTCAGCTGGGGTACATGATGCTGGCCTTAGGCGTTGGTGCACCGGTGGTGGCTATGTTCCACCTGTTCACCCACGCCTTTTTCAAGTGCCTACTGTTCCTGGGCGCAGGTAGCGTTAACCACGCCACCGGCACCTTTGACATGCGATATATGGGTGGTCTGCGAAAGGCTATGCCCATCACCTATATAACGACGCTCATTGCTGGCCTGAGCCTGGCAGGCATATTCCCGCTGGCCGGGTTCTGGAGCAAGGATGAGGTACTGGCCACGGCCTTGGGTGGTGAGCACGCCGCGTCAGCCGGAGTGTCCATGCTGGTCTTCTGGATGGCGCTGGCTGCTGTCCTCATGACCTCTTTCTACATCTTCCGGCTCATATTCATGACCTTCCACGGTGAGTTCCGTGGTGGAGTGGACGCACAACCGGAGGCGGAGCGTTCTCCCGGTGAGCATCACGTCCACCTGGCGGAGTCGCCATTGGTGATGTGGTTGCCCATGGCAGTGCTGGCGCTGGCCGCAGTAGGCGCGGGGTTCCTGGCAAACCCAACATTTAATTTCGTAGGCATCCCGGCCCATGCCTTCTCTGAATTTTTGCATGAGGAGGCGGGAGACATCAATTGGGTCCTGGCGGTGGCTTCCACCGGCGTGGCCCTGGGGGGCATCTTGCTAGCGGTACTCATGTACCAGACCAAGCAGGTGTCGCCAACGGACTGGGTGCGGGCCACGGGACCCGTGTACAAGATACTCAGCCAGCGGTACTACATGGATCAACTCTATGAGGGGCTGATTGTCCGCCGCGTGTTGTATGGCGGTCTTTTCCGTATCACCGCATGGTTTGATGAACGTGTCGTTGACGGGCTGGTGGACCTGGCGGGCTGGTCCGCTCGTAGCTCTGGACGGGCGCTGTCCATGCTCCAGACGGGACAAATCCAGGCATACGGCGCTGGTATTTCAGTCGGTGTTATCGCAATCCTTGTGGCGTATCTGACACAGCAGTAGGAGTTCAGGCGTGCTATCGGCCATTGTTTTCATACCCCTCATAGGCGCGCTGCTCATTGGAGTAGCGGGACGCACCGCACCGGTGGTACGGGGCATTGCCCTTGTTGCTGGGATAGTGAACTTGGTGTTGGCGCTTGTACTCTTTGCCCGGTTCTCCACGGCGGAGGCCGGCTTCCAGTGGGTGGAGAGCGTGGACTGGATTCCTGCGCTCAATATCCAGTACCTCATGGGGGTGGACGGACTCAGTGCACCGTTGCTACTTCTGGCTGCCTTATTGGGTCTTGTGGCTATCCTTGCCTCTTGGCACATTTCCACCAGAGTGCGCGAGTACTTTATGTGGCTGCTGTTGCTGCAAACTGCAGTCGCAGGCGTGTTCGTATCCCTGGACTTCATTCTGTTCTTCGTTTTCTGGGAGCTGGAGTTGCTCCCCATGTTCATGCTCATCTCCATATGGGGTACGGGCCGCCGGGAATATTCAGCCATGAAGTTCCTGGCCTATACCTTCCTTGGGTCCGCCTTCATGTTGGCGGCCATACTGACGTTGTACTTCTCGCTCCCTGCGGCTGACCGTACCTTTGATATGCGGTTGTTGGCGGAGCGGGACCTGACCGGCTTGATTATCCCAACCAGCCTTGTCTTCTTTGGCTTTTTCATTGCCTTTGCCATCAAGCTGCCGGTGTGGCCGATGCACACGTGGCTGCCCGACGCTCACACTGACGCGCCGACGGCGGTGAGCATAATGTTGGCTGGCGTGTTGCTGAAGATGGGCGGCTATGGGCTCATCCGCATCAACGTGGGTCTCTTTCCAGAAGAGATTGTTGCGTACGCGCCATTGCTGGCGGGACTTGCCACAGTCAGCGTGCTCTACGGGGCTTTCGCGGTGCTGCGCCAGAGCGACCTCAAACGACTGGTGGCCTATAGCAGCGTAAGCCACATGGGGTTCGTGCTTCTAGGCGTGGCGTCTGCGGGGGCCACAGGAGCTGCCTTAACGCCCGTGGGGCTGAACGGTGCAGCGCTCCAACTCTTTACCCATGGCACAATCACGGGACTGTTGTTTGTGGTTGTGGGACTGGTCTATGACCGTGCCCACACGCGACACATCCCGGAACTTGGCGGCCTGATGCGGCGCATGCCCATCATTGGCGTTGGGTTTGTGGTGGCGGGACTGGCGTCCCTGGGACTGCCCAGCACCAGTGGATTCGTGGCGGAATTGCTGGTCTTCCTTGGCACGTTCCCCGTCTTTGCCTGGGCCACTGCACTGTCCGCCTTTGGTGTGGTGCTGGCTGCAGGGTACATTCTGTGGACCGTACAGCGCACTTTCTTTGGGCCGTTGCAGGCGCGAAATAATGACCTGCCAGACGCCAAGCTGGTGGACGCGGTGTCCATAGCGCTGCTGTTGCTCCCCATCATGGTCGTTGGCCTTTACCCGAAGCTCCTCACCGACGTTTTTGATGTTGGCATCTTGCCCATCATCTCTCGGTTGGGTGGTTAACAGCATGGGCATCCACGATATTTACCTCATCTCACCTGAGTTGGCCCTGACGGGGCTTGCGGTGGTGGTGGTTGCCTTGGGCCTGATGCCCAAAGCTAAAGGCGCAGTGCGTGCAGTGGCGTTGATTGGGCTGCTGGTGCCCTTCGGGTTCAGTCTTGCCTTGTGGGGCGACGTGCACTCACTGGCTGGCGGCGCAGATACTGCGTTCCTGGACACCCTGGTGGTGGACAAGTTCGCCCTCTTCTTCAAATTCCTTATCCTGGGGGTCCTGGCGCTGTTGGTGCTGGCCTCAGGCGAGTACATGGACCGGTTCAAAGAACACCAGGAAGAGTTCCTGGGGCTCATATTCTTGGCCGCGACAGGACTCATGCTGCTGCCTGCCGCCGCGGACCTCATAACAGTGTTTGTTGCCCTGGAACTGGCGACACTGCCTGTGACGGCTCTGGCCGCATTCCTGCGGTCAGATATACGGTCCACGGAGGCTGGGCTCAAGTTCCTACTGCTGGGAGCCATGAGTTCAGCGGTACTGCTCTACGGCTTTGCCTTTATCTATGGCGCCACGGGTACCTTGCGACTTGTGAGCATGGACGCAGCAATCCCCACCATTGCGGAGATGATTACCAGGCCGTCGCCAGACGCGCCCTTCGGCAATTTCGCGCTGATGATAGGCGTAGTGCTCTCCGTGGCAGGCTTTGGCTTCAAGCTCTCTATTGTGCCTTTCCATATGTGGACGCCTGACGTTTACGAGGGCGCTCCAACGCCCGTGGGCGCGTTCCTGGCGGTCGCCAGCAAGGCAGCAGCCTTTGCCGTGGTTCTGCGGGTGCTATACGCCGCCTTCGGTGAAGTGAGCGCAGACTGGTCTGCCCTCTTTGCCTGGCTGGCCGTGGTGACTATGACCGGCGGCAACGTGGTGGCCATGGTCCAGACCAATATGAAACGGTTACTGGGATACAGCGCTATTGCTCATGCTGGCTACATGATGATTGGCCTGGCGGCTGTCGCTGCCCGTAGCCAGGATGCGTCTACCAGCGACCTTGGCCCTAGCGGGATGGTCTTCTATCTTGGAGCATATGCAGCCATGAACCTGGCGGCCTTCTTTGCGGTTATGGCCATTGCCAACAAGACCGGCAGTGAGCGCATCGCCGACTTCGCAGGCATGGCACAGCGGTCACCGTGGCTGGCAGGAGCCTTGGCTGTCGCGCTGATATCGCTTACAGGCTTACCGCCAACAGCCGGGTTCATGGGCAAGTTCTTTCTGTTCGATGCAGCGGCAAACGCGGACCTCGTGTGGCTTGTGGTGGTGGGCGCAATTAACAGCGTGATATCCGCCTATTACTACCTACGCGTGGTGCGCTCCATGTACTTGGACCAACCGGTGTCTGTAGGGCGTATTGCCGTCCCTGTCTCCGTGGGTGCAGCGTTGCTCATAACCACATTGGCAATATTCGCGCTGGGTATCTTCCCTGGCAGCTTTTTTGACCTTGCACGCACTGTTGTAAGCCCCTTGGTGCCGTAAGCGACTCCCGCACTTTCTGCTTGTGACCTGATTTCTCCGCCGGTACAATGGCACCGGTTTGTAGCCACGTATTCAACCGCCTCGCGCCTGTGGAGGTGGGGGAGCATATGACCACACCCAAGAAACGTCCAGCAACCCTTGGAGAGCTCAAGAAGAGCGGCTATGAGAACGGCTCTCTCCGGCAGGAACTCCGTCGCAACCTCGTGCGCAAAATGGAGCAGGGAGAGGAACTCTTCCCTGGCATCGTGGGCTACGAGGATACGGTCATCCCTCAGGTGGAAAATGCCATCCTCTCCGGCCAGGACATCATCCTGCTGGGTGAGCGAGGCCAAGCCAAGTCCAGGCTCATTAGAAGCCTGACCCGTCTCCTGGATGATGTTGTCCCCATCATTCGTGGCAGCGAGGTCAACGACCACCCGCTGGCGCCAATCTCCCGCTACGGGAAAGACATGGTGGAGAGCAACGGGGACGATACGGAGATAGACTGGCTTACCGCTGAAGAACGGTACGCTGAGAAACTGGCCACCCCTGACATATCCATCGCTGACCTGGTGGGTGATATAGACCCCATTCGCGTTGCGGAGGGCCGCTACCTTTCCGATGAACTGACCATCCACTACGGTCTCATCCCCCGCACCAACCGTGGCATCTTCTGCATCAATGAACTGCCTGACCTGGCGGAGCGTATCCAGGTGGGTCTCTTCAACCTCATGGAGGAGCGGGACATCCAGATAAAGGGCTACCTGGTACGTATGCCCTTGGACATTCTGGTGGTGGCCAGCGCCAACCCTGAGGACTATACCAACCGTGGACGCATCATCACGCCGCTCAAAGATAGGTACGGCACGCAGATACGGACCCACTACCCCAAGACCTTGGAAGAAGAGATACGAATCATGGAGTCAGAGTACAAGCGGTTCCCGGAGACGGAGGACCGGCTGCTTGTACCCAACTTCATAAAAGAGATTATTGCGGAGTTTACGGCGGTGGCCAGGAAAAGCCCTGAGGTCAACCAGCGCTCCGGCGTGAGCGTCCGTGTCTCCATTGCCAATTATGAGACGGTCTTGGCCAACGCCCTGCGCCGCGCCATTCGGCTTCATGAGCAGATGGGCGTGCCACGGGCCAGTGACCTCCCGGCTATGGTAGCTTCCACCACCGGTAAAATTGAGCTTGAGGGTGTGGAAGACACCAGAGAGAACCGTCTCTTTGAAGACCTGCTCAAGCGGGCGGTGATGAACGTGTTTGAACGGTACTTCAACCCCCGTGAGTTCGAGTCGCTGGTGGCCCGGTTTGAAGAAGGAAGGGCCATGGAGACGGGAGTGGACGTTCCTGGGGCTGAATACGTTCAGCGCCTGAGTGAACTGGACGGCTTCGCGGAAGGGTTGAGCCGCCTCGGAGTGGGGGAAAGCGAGGGGGCTGTCGCTTCCGGCATGGAGTTCATCCTAGAGGGACTGCACCTGAACCGCCGTCTCAACCGCGACAAAGTGGAGGGTCGGTACCGATATCGCAGCTAGAGGCATCTAAAAATCGTGCGACAATATATTAATGAGCACCGGATCTAGCGTCCGGTTGCAAGGGAGGTACCTGGCATATGGCAGACCAGCCAGTTCGTGAAGTCATCGTTATCGGGTCGGGGCCGGCTGGAGACACTGCCGCCCTCTACACTGGCCGGGCTGAAATGAAGCCTCTCGTCATTCAGGGGTTCCCGCCCGGTGGACAGTTGACCATCACCACAGACGTGGAGAACTACCCCGGTTTCCCAGACGGCATCATGGGGCCGGAGATGGTGGAACTCTTCAAGAAGCAGGCGGAGCGGTTCGGAGCGGAGTACCTTGCTGGCCAGGTATCCAGCGTCGACTTCTCCAAACGTCCCTTCAAGCTGACGGTGGATGATGGCAGCGACTACTATGCCAAGGCGGTCATTATTGCCACCGGGGCTACTGCCAAGTTCCTGGGCTTAGAGTCAGAGGACAAACTCATGGGCAGAGGCGTGTCCGCCTGCGCAACCTGCGATGGCTTCTTTTTCAAAGATGAGGAGCTCGTTGTGATAGGTGGTGGAGACACGGCTATGGAGGAGGCAACATTTCTTACCAAGTTTGCCTCCAAGGTACATGTGGTGCACCGCCGGGATGAGCTTCGGGCCTCCAAGATCATGCAGGACAGGGCCTTTGCCAACCCAAAGATTGACTTCATCTGGAACTCTACCGTTGATGAGGTATTGGGAGTGGAGGAGGGCCAGGTGAAAGGCGTGAAGCTGCGCAACCTGCTGAGCGATGAGATCACAGAGATGCCGGTGGGTGGATTGTTCATTGCCATTGGTCACAAGCCCAACACGGAGCTGTTTGAAGGCATCTTGGACTTGAACGAGACGGGGTACATCATTACCCATGACGGCACCAAGACCAACATTCCTGGCGTATTTGCCGCAGGTGACGCGCAGGACTGGACGTACCGACAGGCCGTCACTGCGGCTGGCACTGGATGTATGGCGGCTATCGATGCTGAGCGGTTCCTGGCAGAGGATGAGGCCACCACCACGCAAGGAACAGAGGCTGCCCGCACGGCGTAGCCTGACAACACAATAGAATGAGAAGCGGGCCCGGGCAAATC
>CAVOAJ010000016.1:0-14848 GCA_963693605.1 Dehalococcoidia bacterium
TGATATGTGGTGCTCTGGTCTGGCCAGCGAGTACGGTCCCAGGCAGCAGCTTCTCAAGCTCCTCCAACGTCCAGGGACCGTCTTTTTCAATGTCCTTGTAGATGCCCCGTTCCTCCGTTGGGTGGGTGTAAATGGCAACCTTGCCTGCACCTACACGGAATACGCACCCGTTGATGTGGCTGGCCATATCTGAGGCAAGGTACATCACCATGGGCGGGTTGAACTCAGGGCCGGGCCTGGACTGGATGAGCGCCGCCCGTTCAGGAGGCATGAGCCCTGCTTCTATCATCTCCTCATGGTGCCGTGACGAGTCTCCGCCGGTCTGCGCCTGCGGGGCAATGGCGTTCACGGTGATGCCGTGGTTTCGTAGCTCCCAGGCGAGGTCATAGGTAAGACTGACGATGCCTCCCTTGGCTGCGGCGTAGTTGGCGTACCCCTCCGGGTTGCGCCACTGAGAGGAGGCTGTGTTGATGATGCGGCCGTGCTTCTGCTTCATCATGATGGGTGCGGCGTGACGGCAGGTGTTGAACGTCCCCTTGAGGTGGACGTCTATTACCGAATCAAAGTCCTCCTCCGTCATTTGATGGAAGAGCATCCGTCGGAAGATGCCTGCGTTGTTCACCAGCACGTCCAGCCGCCCGTAGGTGTCCACGGCCTGCTCGATGATCCTGCCCGCTGCCTTGAAATCGGCTACTGAATCGTAATTGGCAACAGCCTCTCCACCGTTCTCCTTGATCATCGCCACCGTCTCATCAGCAGGAGACACGGACCCGCCGTCACCTTCCTTGTTCACGCCAATGTCGTTCACCACCACTTTGGCGCCCTGCGCGGCGAAGGCCAGGGCATGAGCCCTCCCCACACCGTGACCGCTGCCGGTGACAATGGCTACTTTATTTTCGAGGTATTGACCCATGAAATGCATCCCCCTTGGTGGTACTTTGGCCCGCAAAGGTCTTCATCCGTACAAAGCGCGGCAATGCTACCACAGAGAAGCAGATGTAAAGGAGGTATGTTATTGAGAGGCGCTGAAAATGGTCGTGTCTGGGTGGTAAGCGGACCACCCGTACCATTCCGAGAGGAACGACGGCACGAACGTGAGGGAATCCCCGACCCTTGGTCCAGCGATAGCCTTGCCCTGGAGGTCCCATGAGGTGCCCTTACCGTCCACGATGCGGCCGCTTCCGGAGGCGCTGGGCGAGAACTCCAGCACGCTACCGCCCACGCTTCTAGCGTATGCGATTCCTGTCCGTGTTGAGCTGTCGTAAATAACCACGATAGGCAGTCCACCAAGGTTGTCGTTGGCCACGCCTCCGGCCTGCTGGAGCTGGTCTATGGGGTAGCCCTTGAAAACGCCGTTGACCTCTACGCCCACCACCAGCGCATTGGAGGCAAGCCTCTTATCTCCGTACAGCGCCTCATTGTCGTTATAGACGGCTATTTGCACAGGTGTGTAATTACTACTGAAAGGCGTATCCGCTGAGAGTACCAGCGTGTCAGGGTAAGCCTCTTTCCACGCGCCCCAGGTCATCTGCCCCATGGAGAGGAACGTTAGCCTGGAACCAGCCAAGGAGCCTGCTATGGCCGTGCCGCCCAGGTGGGTCCAGAGCGAGTCCGTCTCCCTGTCCAGCATGGTGAATACGTCTCTGTCCAGGCCAAACACATCAAAGCTGAGCATTCTGCCGTCTACCAGAGGGTCAAACCTGACCCCCGAACTGCACTTGATTCAGTAGGTAACCAGGGTTGGTTTGCCCTGGGTGATGTCGTTGACAATGTGGTGGTACCGCATCATACGGACCGGGTATGCACGGGCTTCACCATCCTCCAGTATGCCTAGCACCAAGTCATCGTCAGGTAGATACGTGTCCTCCCGCCCGAGCAGGAACACGGGGTCATCCAGGGAGACAAAGGGTGTGGTGGCATTGGCGCGTGGGGGCAGCCGTGTGGGCAGCGGTGTCGACGTGGACGTTGGGGTCGGGAGGATGATCACAGGGATTTGTTCTGGGGTGGATGTGGGGTCTGGCAGCAGGGTAAAGAGAGGCGTAGGTGTGGGCATTGGTGCCAACGTTGGTGTGGGTGTGGGCTGGAGTACAGGGGAGCCACTGTTAGCGAGTGGAGTAGGCGTTGGCAGCGGCTGTGGCGTGATGGTAGCTTCCGCGTTATCCTCGGCAACCGCCACGGGTGTTTGGGTTGCTGTCGGCGTGGGTGCAGGAGCAACGGTGCTTGTGTTAGTACAAGCCGCCAGCAGCATGATTGCAAGGCTGGCAGCTACTGTGAATGCTGCGCTTTTGTGGTCCCCAGATAAAAAAGCCATATATTCAATGGTACGACACCATTACAACCCTAGGAGCGGAAGCGGTTCGTACCTTGTTCCCAGCATTGCTTCAGACGGTACGCCTAGAATCTGCTCAAAAACAGTGGCGTAGACGGAGCGGAAGTCCGTAGTGAAGCGGAGGTTCCCGTCTCCCAGCTCGCTCAAGCCCGGACGCCCACCGTACAGCCCGCCTTTAATGGGAGTGCCCAGGAAGAACATTGGCCCCGCAGTCCCGTGGTCGGTGCCGTCACTGGCGTTGCTTGTCACGCGGCGTCCAAACTCTGACCACGTCATGATGACCACGTCTCCGTCTCTTCCGTGCGCCTTCAGGTCCTCGTAGAAGGCCGCCATGGCCTCAGAGGTCTCCGTCAGAAGCGCCGCGTGGTCATCCGGCTGTGCGGCGTGGGTGTCGAATCCGCCTATGGAGACGTGGCCCACCTTCACACCTAGGTCATTGGTGATGGCCTCTGCCAGCAATTTCAACGCCTCAGCAAGTGGAGTCTCCGGGTAGACGGCCCCTGGCTGGTACGCTGCATGGGCGTTCTGGAGCGCGACGGAACTCCGGTACGCGGCGTCCATGGTGTTGTCCAGTAGCACTGAGTAGGGGGCGCCCGGTGGTGACGCCGCAAAGAGATTGAGGACAGCCTGCGCGCGGTCCTGAGTGGCGTCAGGGAAGCGAGGGTCACCCGCAAGCTGGTAGCGCGCGACGCTCTGCACGGTTGGGACGGGGACTTTTGATGAGCGCAGAGCTAGGGGCAGTTCGCGACCAACGGCCATGCCCTGGAAGGGTTCACTCTGTGTGGCCTGTAACCCCTCAAAGTAGCGACCCAGCCAGCCCTCTTTGAAGTTACCGTCAAGGTCGGCTGACTGCCAGATGTCCATTGACTCAAAGTGCGAGAAGCTCGGATTGGGGTAGCCCACACCCTCCACAATCGCCAGGTTGCCTTCATCCCACAGGTCTTTCAGCTTGGCCATGGAGGGGTGTAAGCCCACCTCGTTATCAAGGGGGAGCACGCTGCCCTGGGGCAACGCCAACGTTCCACGGAGGTCGTAATAGCGGTTGTCAGCGTACGGCACCAGCGTATTTAGGCCGTCGTTGCCACCTGCCATCTGCACCACTACCAGTGTCCCTGGAGCGTTTGTCTGCCTGACACCAAAGGACTCGCTTGTGGCCGCAGCCACCGCGTGCTTGAAGACAGTTGGCATAAAGGCAAGGGTAGGGGCCACCAGCATGCTGGACTTGAGGAACTGTCGTCGTGATACAAGCATGTGCAGACTCCTACGCCAACTGGTATTCCGGTGAGGCCATCACCAGGTATGCCAGGCTTCTCAACTTCTCGTCAGCGCCCTGAGTTCCGAAGCGGTCATCCAGAGAGGCCAGGTACGCCTGGAGCACACGCCGCTCCTCCTCCGGCATGGTCCCGTCCAGGAGCAGGAAGGCAAAATAGTCCAGCGCCTCCTCAGGAGAGGAGATGCCTCCCAACAGCAGCAGCTTGACCGGGTCAAACTGGAGCCGTTGATTCCTGGCAGTGGCCACAATGTTCACGAAGTTCAGCCGCTGGAGCAAGGTTGAACTGTTGATCCACGCCTCTCCACCCTCCCACCCCGATACGTTGGGGGGAGCGAAGAGACTCTGGCCCATGATATCGGTCATGCCGCGCATGGCCCTTCCGTCTGTTTCCAGTGCAAGGCTATGGAACGCTCCCACCACCAGGTCCGTTGGGCTCTTGATTTTGGTGCGGTAGGCCTTGGCCGAGTAAAACGCGGGTGACGTCAAAATCTCACGTACCACGGCCTTTATGGAGTACCCGCTTGATTTGAACGTCGCCGTCAGTGGGGCAATGACCTCCGGTTCGGGGTCATCGTAGGCAAAGAAGGCAAAGAGCTTGCGACACATGAAGTCGGCTGTCGCAGGATGGTCTAGGATAATGTCCGCGATGTCGTCGCCGTCAAAATTCCCTGTTTTGCCCAGAAACTGCTTGGTGTCGTAGTCGTGAGCGTTCGTGTTGAAGGTGAACTTACGCTGTTGCAGTCCCCAGCCCGTGAAGGCCCTGGCTGACTCCCGCACGTCCACTTCCGTGTAGTTACCCAGGCCCATGGTAAAGAGTTCCATAAGCTCCCGTGAGTAATTCTCATTGGGTGCGCGCTTATTATTGCTCTGGCTGTCCAACCAAATGAGCATGGCAGGATCTCGTGAGACGGCCTTGACCAGCACGTCATAGTTGTCCAGGGCATGCGCACGGAAGAGTTCGTTTTGGGTATGCATGAAGGGGCCCTGGCCGGTTCTTTTGAAGGAGCTGGTTAGGTGCCCGTGCCAGAAGAGCACCATCTTCTCTTGAAGCGGGCGCTTGGTGTAGACCATCCTGAGGAGCCACCATTGCTGAAGGTCTCCCAGGCGCGTCAGATCCAATTCCACGGAGGCCAGACGGCGGTCCAGGTCGCTATTGTCCACACTCTCGTAATCAAGGAGGTAGTCCACCGTTGCGGAGAGCCCCATGGCAGAGAACTGGTTGTAGTCCGCCTGGCTGGCCCCAAAACCGGCCCTTCGCAGCAAATGGCCTATGCGGGTGAGTTCCAGGTCTGGTGCGGGAAGTGCTGGCGTTGGCGTGGGAGTCGCAGAAGGCCGTGGCGTTGCAGTAGGTCGCGGCGTTGACGTGGCCCGTGGTGGCGGAACGGTGGGCGTTGGGGTTGCGGTAGCGGTTGCTGTTGCCGTGGCGATAGGGGTTGGGTTGGGTGTATTGCACGCCGCCAGCAGCGACTCAAAGGCGAGAGCGGAAAGCCCCAGGGCGCCAGCGCGCAGCAGGAAGCTTCGGCGATTCAGGCCCGCATCCTGTATAGCTTGTGTTGCTGGCAATGATTCTGTGGGGATGTCAGACTTGCCCATGCCCGGACCCTCAAGGTTTTCAGTGTTCACTATGGTCTATAACGCCATTCAACTCAAAAAGTCAGGGCTAATAGTCCCATGAAGCGCCCTAGGCCGTGAACCCTTCGCGAAGTAATTCAACGCCTAAAGCAATGAGCCCCACCGAAAGCAACCGAATGATGTAGGGGCCGGAGATACGGTGCGCGATACGAGCCGCAGTCTGTCCTCCAGCCACAATGCCAATGGCAACGGGCAGAAAGATATCCCACTGTACGTGACCCCGTGCAAGGTGCGTGGCTGATGCGGTGCCCAGGAACAAGACCAAGGCAAAGATAACGGTTGCAGTGGCAATGGGTACCGCCATGCGGAAGTAGTAGACCAATATGGGAGTCAGCATGAAGCCGCCCCCAATGCCAAAGAAGCTGGAAAATACGCCTACCACCATGCCCATACCGGCAATGCCTTTGCTATTAGGACCCTTGTCCGGCTCTTTCTCCCCGGCTAAGGCGTTGCTCTCTGTGGCTTCCGTAGGTCTAGGGGCAGGCCGTATTACCAAGAGCGCTGCAATGGACAGCAACAGGATGCCAAAGAGCGTGGTGAAAACGGCGGATGAGACGTGGTCCACCAGGATAGCCCCCGCAATACTTCCTGGTAGCGCGAAGCCCCCGATGATGAGCCCAACCTTGAGGTTGACCCTCCGCTGACGGAAGTGGGCCTGACTGACAGAAGCGGCGTTCACCCATACGGCGGTGACTCCGGTTCCCGCAGCCACTCCATGGTCCAGCCCCCAAAAGATGACTAGCAACGGCACCAGGATGAACCCGCCGCCGGCTCCCACCAATATGCCGTATAACCCAACGCCAAAGCCGGTGATGACAAGCGCAACCCACGACAGTACTTCCTCCATGGGCTTACACCGTCCTGGCGGACAGGTGCCGCTGGGTAATGGCGTGACGGGTCATGACAGTGGCGTGAAGGTGCATATTGAGGAACGAAGAAAGCTGTGTGCTCTTTTCCCAAAGTGCAGAGGGTGAAACCCTCTGCCGGGAGATATGGGGGTGTCCCCCATGTTCCCGTCTATTCCCCTCTTCATGGCCAGGAAGCGGGCCAGGGGGATAGTCGAGATAGCCCTCAGCAAAAGGCCACCCATACTGGCGAGGAGGAGTGTTTGTCGGAAGCTGAGGAAGGCGCATGGGGTACCTAACAATGGTGTGAGGAGACTCACAGGACGGTATCACCCATACCCTAACCGGTCAAACAGTGTGGCCACAGGTACAATCGTATCGCTTTGGACCACACTGCGTTGGAGGAGAGACAGAAATGAATGGGTCGATATCCCCGAAGTGCGCTGTTACCTGGCTCATGATAACGCCGCACCGTTAGTTCGAGGATCCCAACCCGAACAGGTTGAAGCCCACGCTGTTGTTCCGCATGTTGCCGCGATTACCGCCCTCAAGCTCCAAGCAGTCGCGGTCAATAGTAGAACCCTCATTCGTGTCAGCCGAAGAACCGTTCACTGCTCCGGTGTCCGTGGGGGAAGCGGCCTCAGTCGGAGTAGAGGCATTGGGGTTTGGTTCCTGCGCCCAGGCGGTTGCTGGTAGGAGCAACCCTTGAACCAAGCATGTCAGCAACACCGCAGTCCGAATAAGTGAAAAGAACCTCATGCCGCACCTCCAAATCTTCGTTAATGAAGACTTTAGAGGCCGCGCATAAACCTGAGGTTAACAGACAGTGTATTTAATAAACGTTGCGTAAACATCAGGGGCAAGCGCCTCAACCCAACAAAAGTGAAGCACCACGGCTGGATAGGTGGCGCTCCCGAAAACAGATTTCGATACGCTGGAGGGAGGTAGGCACACTGGTGAACTGTATTTGGCCGACATCAACGTGCCGCCCGCTTTATATGGAGAGCCCAGCCTGAAAATAGACGTGGGGCCAATCTTTGCCGAGGACGACATTGTCCGCTTGCGGTGAGGCGGTCTTAGGCGTGGTCCATCACAACGCTTACATGGAAGGCTTCCTCGTCAGCTTCACGCGACACCAGTGACAGTGCGTACCCGGTCTGCTCCAACGGCAGGTGATGGGTGGTCAGTTTGTGGAGCGGGTACTTGCCTGACTCAATGAGCCGGAGAGCCGCGTGAATGTACTCCCGTCGTCGTCCCCACACCATCTTGATAGTGAGTTGCTTGTGCAGGGCCTCGGTAGTGGGGAAGGGCATGGCAGGCTGCTCTGCGTGCCCCGCTGCCAGCACTATTGTCGCATTGTCGCCAGCCAACTCGATGGCTGTGTCCACGGGTGACGCGCTTGCTGACGACGTCACGTCCAGTACAACGTTGGCCATTGCTCCGCCGGTGATGTCCTTCACGGCTGCAACCACGTCTACCTCATCCGCCATCAACGTGTGCGTCGCGCCAAGCTCCTTGGCCAGCGCAAGCCTACGCTCGTCCTGCGACAGCCCCACCACAACGATGTTATGCGCCCCGCAAACCTGGGCCGCAATCACCGAGGCCAACCCTTCCTGTCCAGGGCCCTGAATGACCACGGTCTGGCCAGCTTGAAGCCCGGCGCTGTACTGCAGCCAGGAGAGGTTGTTGGAGATGGGCGTGAACAATGGCAATTGCTCGGCAGGGACTTCGTCCGTCACCTTATAGACAACGGTGTCCGGGTGGAGGTACATGTACTCCGCAAAACCGCCCCATAGGGACGGGGGCAGGCCAATGGGAGTCCCACCGTAGAAGAGCTTGAATCCGTCAATATTGCGTATGCAGAGGCGGTAGTTGCCGCTGTAACAGTTCTCACAGTGGCCGCAGGGTATCCAGCGCTCCACAATGATGCGGTCTCCCTCTTTGACGCCCCATCGCTCGGCGGCACGCTTGCCCAGGTTCTCCACGTGTCCCACAATCTCGTGACCTAGGATGACCGGCAATTCCATAATGGAAAGGCTGTTTAATCCGGTGTACGTGGGTACGTCAGATGCACAGACGCCGCAGGCCTCTATGCGTAATAGCGCGTCATCATCCCCCGTCTCAGGGATGGGATATTCACGCATCTCAACTTGCCGTGGCGCAACCAGCACTGCGGCTTTGGCGGTCCTTGGCATCAGGCCCTCCCTGAATTATTCATCGTTCATCTCCACCGTGCGTAGCAATTTGCCCACCTTACCCTGCTCACCGTCACTCCAGCGTCCGAGCGACGGGTTCACCAGCGCGGCCAAATCTTCATGGCGTGCCCAAGCCAAGCCCTCAAGCTCAAGCGGGTCAAGGTAGACCGTTTTGCCGGTATGGGCGTCTCGTATTTTCAAGCGCGGGCCGTTGCCGGAGTGATCCTGCTCAACGGACACCGCCGCAAATTCATTTCTTAGTTCCACGGAGCATCCCCTTTGCGGTTATACCAAGAAGCTCAGGTTGTTGATGGGTTCGTCATTGTTCACCAGCAGCACCTTGCGCAGAGCTATCTTGAAGCTGCCGTTCTCTTGGCGGAGCTTGTGGACGGTGCGACCTGCAAAGGTCTCCTGTCTGCCCCTGCGCAACTGCGTCAGATTGAAGTTGGCGTAGACCGTTACCTCGCCGTTCTCCTCATCGCCTATCTCCACGTTGGAGATCATGCGACTGGTACGTGACCGAGGTTCCTGTGAATGGGCAATGGTGCCGCTCAGGCGGAAGACACGCTCCCCCATGCGGTTGCGGTCGTCGTAAATGATGGCCACATGGGTTGATGGGTCGGCATCGTCATCATTGCTGGGCACCCAGTAGCGGGCGTCGTCAGTGAAGAGCGCCAGCCAATCAGCGTAGGCGTGCTCATCCATGAGGCGAGCCTCGTGGTAAAGGAAGTTTTCAATTTCACCGCGCTCCACAGCCATGACGCTCTATCCTCCTGACATTACTTTCTTCCAATGGATGAACTGTCCTCGCTGTGGTGTCTCGTCCGTGACGCTGCCAGAAATGGTCCCATTCGGGTGCTTATCCTCCCGGCCAAGCCCACGGGAAACAAGCAGCCACGGGTTAACCTGTGCAGACAGACCCATCTGGTTGCGCTCAAACATCTCGTAGTCGTCTGGTGAGCCGAAAGAGGCCGGGCCGTAGAACCATTCATGCTCTCGCAGGCGCACTTCGTTTATTTCTTCCGGCACGTCTTCCAATGCAGTAGGGTACATGAAGACCTCTGTCTCATCCACGCTGAGGGGCCTGATTACCCGTATTTGCACGCCAATGAGTTGGAGGTTGGGCCAGATGCCCACGTGCGGGTCTTGGGTGGCAATGTGCTCACGCGCCATTTCTTTGCCGTAAGCCTGCTCCATGGACTCCAGATATGAGCGCCCGGCTTCCGTGCTGGTCAGGCGCTCTAGAACGCCGTCCATGACCTGGCGCTTCATGGGCCATATGTCCAGCCGTACATGGCCGCCGCCCAGGTCCCATGCCTTGTTGAGGGAGTGCTCACCAAAAGCCTCTTCCAGTGACCGTGATGGCACCAGCGTATCCCTATCCTTGGCTTCAAACCCCGTCTCTTTACGCTGCATCAGGTCGTTGACTGCCTTGTGTGCAAAGGCTGGGTGGTAGCCGTCCATGCCAACAAACTTCCAGTTGCCCTTATAGGTGCCTTTGTGGACGCCTGCGCGCACCACTACCTGGCCTTTGGGGGACGCCTCAATAAATGCGTCGATGGTTGCCTTGGAGTGACCAAGGTGGTCATCCAGTGAGATGCCGGTGGCGCTCAGGCTACCGAATATGAAGCCACGGTAGGTGCCTACCCGCGGGACCTTTGTGAGCCCCATGTCTTCTTTCTTGAAGGAATCGTCATAGCGCCCAGCGTAAGGCACGCCAATGAGGTCGCCTTTATTGCTGTATGTCCAGCCGTGGAACCAGCAGCGGAAGAAGTTCGCGTTGCCCTTCTCGTCCTGGCAGACGGCGTTGGCGCGATGGCGACAGCGGTTCATGAACAACTGCACATTGCCGTCCTCATCCCTGCTCATGATGACGGACTGTCGGCCAATCCACGTTAGTCGGTAATCTCCGGATTTTGGGATCTCACTCTCATGGCCTACGTACAGCCACCAGTTATGGAAAATCTTGTCCATCTCATCTTCAAAGATGTTGGGGTCTGTGTAGATGCTGCCATGGACACGGTCTTCAAGTACCAGCGCGTCGTAATCTATGTGGCCTTTTACAGTTGTCATGGACTTCACCTCCGAGTGCAATCTTGCACTGGGCAATACGTTAGCCGTCAGTATAGCTTCGGGCCACCCCACTTTGCGAGTGTTGGTGGCCCGAATAAAGAGATCTATATCAGCCTATCGCCAGCCTGACCTTACGCCTTGGCTGCTACGCCGTTTGGCTCCATGATGGCAATAACCTTGCTGGAGTTGAAGACGTAAGACTCAACAAACTCCGTATAGGTGGGCTTCTGGCCAAGTTCGTCCATGGCGCCAGCCAGGCAGACCCAGTTCAGCATCTCATACTGGCCAGCGTCCTCAAGCTGGGCCACGGAGATGTCACGCCACGCCTTGTAGTTGCCCTCCGCAAGCTCTGCGTACCGCGCCTTGTCCGAGTCCACATCAGGCCACACCATGCGGTTCTTCGGCGTCAGGAACGCGTGGGACCAGCTTGATGACCCTATAAGTGCAACGCGGTAAGGGCTGTCTTTGAAGAACCGGGCAATCTCTCCACCCAATTCAAAGCACCGCTCAGGGGTTGGTCCGGGCGGGTCAAACTCACGGTCCTCACCAAGGGTGCGGAGGTTTCTGGTGAACCGGGAACCGTAACAGTTTACGTGGAAGGGGATCACTGGGTAGTTGAAGCCCGTGCGGTCATAGTCCAGGTGAGCCACTGTCCGCCAGAAGGCGTGGCCAAAGTCATGGTGGAGCTGTTTGTAGGCCCAGGCAACGTCAAATTTGTTGCCCAGCAGGTGATGCGTCAGGTCCTTGGCCGCACGCCAGTGCCCTGGCACGCTGAGCGTCCAGTCAGCCGCCTCACCCCACACATTATTGGTAACGCCAAGCCCGCTGCCGCCAGACCAGGGCTGGCAGTGGAACTCCTCCTCAATGTACACGCAGAAGGCGGGGACAACGTCCTCATGGAAGTTCTCATACTGGTCATCACCCCAGATGACCACCACGTCTGGCTTGAAGGCGTCCAAGGCTGCTCTGGCCTTGCGGAACCCCTCCACAAGCTGCATACGGTGCGTGTGGGCTGCGGCCAGGCCCTCATCATCGCCCCATTCCTTGCGCATGGCCTCAGGCCAATTCGCAGGGTCCTTGTAGTCTTCGGTAAGGTCACGGGCCTGAATCCTGCGCTTCAGGATGTTGGCCATGCTGTCCTCTGGGTAGAGGACGTAGGGGCCGTGGGTTACGCCAAGCCCAAGTATTTCTCCCATTGCTGTCTCCTTTTGTAACAAACCATAATCGCTGGTTTAGCCGCTGACGGGTACCGCCTGCTCTACGAGGTCCGGCTTCTCTGCGCGTCGGGTGGACACACCCGCCCAGTCCGCCGTCTTGCGGCTGACCACACCGTCCCGCAAAAACTCTAAGAACACCTGATTAAACATCTCTGGTTGGTCCGTCTGGCCCTGGTGTCCACACTCATCAGGGAAGAAGAATTGCATATTGGTGAGCACGTCCTCAAGCTCATAACCCATAGCAACGGGGGCCAGCACGTCATCCTTACCCCATAGGAAAATGGTAGGGATGGTGATGGTGTCCAGCCGCCCTCTAAAGTCGATTGCTTGCAGCAAATTCGGGTCATCAATCTCACGCTGGCCGTACTCGCGGCCTGCGGTGAAGCACTCAAAGTCACGGTTTGCCATGTTGGTCCGCATGGTGATGAGTTCATCCACAATGACGGCCTTGTTCATGATGATGCGCTCCATGGAATCACGCATCCACTTTTCCGTGCCATCAAAGGGCAGAGGCGGGTGGCCGCCACGGCCCATGCCGTTGCCCAAACCAATGCGGGCGTGAAAGGCAGGGCTGGCAATCAGAATCATCCGCTTGACCCTGTCCGGGTACTCCACCGCATAGGAGGAACCCATCTGGGCTCCCTGGGAGTTACCGCCTAGGAAGAACTGGTCCTCCAGGCCCACTGCTTCCACAAACTCATCCAGGAAACGTACCTGGTCCCGCACACCCTTCTCCATCCAGTGCTCTGGCCGAATATCACACAGCCCAAAGCCAGGGCGGTCCGGGGCGTATACACGGAAGCCGTTCTGCGCAAGGAACGGAATCATCATGCGCCATCCCGCTAACCCTGAAGACCCATGGATGCCGCCGTGCAACAGGACCACAGAGGGGCCGGTCTCGCCAGCCGTCACGTAGTGCGCTCGGGCGCCGCTTCGCAAGGTGGCCCGTCGGCTAAAAATGCCGGGAATGTGAATGAGGCCCTCTTCCGTCAACATGCGCGCCCCTCCTTTTAAAAGGACTGCTTTTGTGCGATTACGGGGCATTGTATACGGGGCGGGTTTCCGGTCAAGCCTCAGCCGCGCGTATTCCTCTGCTTGACGCGATGCCTCTTACGACAAAGGTAATGGCCGCCACCAACAGAGTGAAGATGATAGCCATGGCGGCGGCCTGATCCGGTTGTGCTGAACCTCCGCCCGACGTGCTGAGCCGGTTGAAGAGCACCACCGGCAGCGTATTGGAGTCCTGGTCTGACAGGAAAATGGCAATTGTGAACTCATGACTTGCCAGGAGGAACAAGATAAGCCAGGCGACAAACGCATGGGGGAGCAGCAGGGGCAGCATGATGCGCCGGAAAGTGGAGAGTTGACTTGCGCCGCTGGCCATGGAGGCCTCTTCCAACTCCTTGTTGACCTGCACAACACCGGCGTACGTATTCCTATAGGCCACGGAGGTGCGGAAAGAGTACGCCAGCACCAAAATCCAGATGGTGCCGTAGACCGGGACCCAGCGGCCAATAACAATGTAGAACATGAAGAAGGCAAAGGCGGCAACGGTTGCGGGGATGGCCACAGATGAAGAGGCAAACAGGTCCAGAGCCCGATTCACGAAATTGCGCTTGCCGCGGACTACCACCCAGGCGGTGACCATGGCAATGGTGACCGCCACCGTGGCGCTCATGGCTGATACCGCAAAGGTACGCTAGAGCCCGCCCCAGAACTGTGAGTCATTCATCACCTCGCGGTATGAGCTGTAGTCAGCCACGGTGGTGAAGTTCTCCCACGTTATGGGCACAAAGAAACTGAACAGGCTGGACCAGAAGAGGGCGAACATCGGAATGAAGAAGGTGATTATCAGGTACAGCGGGAATAGGGCAAACACTAAATACTTCCATCTGCCCAGGCGGAGACGGGTGGGCCGGTAGCCCTTCCCGGTGATGGTTGCGTACTTGTTGGCCTGCCTGGTGACCTTTGAATAAAAGAAGAAGACCGTGTAGGTCAGAATGAGGAAATTCACACCATATGCGGCAGCCTCACCATAAAGAGGTAGACCAAATGCCTGAGATGTAAGGGCCAGGAAGATGCGCAGGCTGAAAATGTTGGCCTCGGCGCTGATGCCGAAAAGCAGCGGCACTTCAAACTGGCCGAGGGTGATAATGAAATTCAGCATTATCACCGCCACAATGCCAGGCAATAGGATGGGGAATGTCACCCTTCGTATCGTCTGGAACATAGTTGCGCCAGAGGCTCTGCTGGCCTCCTCCAGTCCGCCATCCATGTTTCTGAGCACCGCACTGAGGAGCAGGAAGAAGAAGGTGACGTTGCCCAAACCTTGCACAAGAATCATGCCGTAGAAGGTGAATGGGTCTATGGGCCCTCTGTCCCAGAACGGCAAAACGGCCCGTATCATTTGATTGAGTATGCCAGTCTTGGGAGCCAGCATGAGGAGCCAAGCCTGAGCCCTGACAATGCCGGGCATGATTGCCGGAATGATGATGAGCACAAAAAGGATGTTCCTGCCAGGAACGTCTGTCCGCTCAACCAACCATGCAAACGCAAACCCGATGACAAACGCCACCAACACGGAGCCCCCGACGAAAAACAGCGTATCACGCACCGTATCGGCCATGCCGCCACTGGTGTAGACGTGCTTCATATTGTCTAGTGTTGTAACAGCGGATGCTTCAAAGGGAAGCGACGTCACCGGCCCACGAAAGGCGGTGATGAACTGCATGGTCAGCGGGACGATGAGCAGGTAAACGAGAACAATTACCACAAGGGTGGTCAGTACGGTCATGCCACTGATTTGTGGGATGAACCTGCGTAATCCAACACTTTTTATTGTGGGAGCGATAGTTGCCATAGCCCTTAGGGGTACCTCGTTGAAGTGACGTGCGCCGGAAGGCGCCGCGTGGCTGGTAACGTCTCCACCGCCATATCTAGACGCTTTCTTGCATGGGGCAGTAATGGCACCCACCAGCCCCGCTAAAGGGCTGGTGGGTGTATCTGGTAGCTACGAATAGACCTCGTTGATTGGGTTTACCGCTCACCTCTGACAATAGCGCCGTAGACCTGAGTCAGGCGGCTGCGCTCAGGGGCACGGTCAATGGTCAACCAGGTTGCGTCGCCAGCAATGACCGCGTTCAAAGAGGCCACCGTCTTAATGTTCCGCTCAAAGAAGCTCTGCGGGAGCCCCAAATGCAGGGCAGGCTGCTGCTGGTCCTCGTCTTGGAACTTGGTGTCTATCCAGTCAGGGTCGTACGCGTCCCACATCTCGTACAGGGCAG
>CAVOAJ010000017.1:0-14707 GCA_963693605.1 Dehalococcoidia bacterium
CAGTCAAGACTCTCATCCCACTATAGGAGTACCCGTTCATGCTGAGTGAATCTATGAAGCAATCCACAAACCCGCTCAAAGAGATAAAAGACCAGCTCACCATTCATGCGTTTGTGGCGCTGGCTTCATCTTTGGTCACCGGGGCGTTCATTTACGCCGCGCTGCTCAATGACTGGGGCGTTGGCCTCGTGGCGGCCACACTGGTACCGGCTGCTTTTGCCGCACGTTACATATGGGCAGCCGTACGTTCCGCGCGAGACCTGTCGTTGGCGCGAGAGACCGCAGAGTCAGCAGTGCCGCCCGTCGCAGAGGGAGTCAGCAGGGATTAAGCTTGAATTGATGACCCCCTCCATACGCTGTGGAGGGGCTTTTTCATGCCCAGCGACACGGCTAAGGCAGGGTGGTCCAGCTAGTGAACCGACTAGCCTGTGAATAAAGAAGGAACCACGAATGGCGGTACCCGAATCTGAACGATTGAGCGCTAAAGAATTAGCGGCGCTGAATGAGCGCTTTGAGCAGGCCGCGCCTCAAGAGGTGCTGGCCTGGGTGGATGAGCGTTTCGGTACAGGGGCCGTGCAAGTGTCCAGCTTCGGGCTTGAGGACGTGGCGCTGTTCGATATGTTCTGGCGGGTGAACCCGCAGGCCCGGCTGGTGACGCTGGACACCTGGCGGCTGCCCACCCAGACCTACACCGTGATGGACCAGACCAAGCTGCGCTATAAAACGAGTATTGAGACGCACCAGCCGGACCCTGAGGCGGTGGCGCGTATGGTGGCAGAGCAGGGATTCAACCTCTTCTACAGGGGGCGGGAGAACCGCGTTACGTGTTGCCATGTGCGCAAGGTGGCGCCGTTGGAACACGCGCTGGCCTCCATTGACGCCTGGGTCACGGGCCTGCGCCGAGACCAGGGTATGGAGCGCGGTAGCATCGCCATCGTGGAGTGGGACGCGGCGCATACCAACTACAAAGTAAACCCGCTGGCCAACTGGAGCTTCGACCAGGTACGCCGCTACGTTGACGAGCACGCCATTCCCTATAACGAACTGCATGACCAAGGCTACCCGTCCATTGGATGCGCTCCATGCACCCGCGCCGTGGAGCCGGGTGAGGACCCGCGTGCTGGGCGCTGGTGGTGGGAGTCAGACCCCAACGCCAAGGAATGCGGGTTGCACATCGTCGCACCTGCCACACATTCGTGAATACCAACGTCGAACCCGATCGCCAAAGGGACTCCATGACCAGCCAGACTCTCAGCTCGCACTTGCGGCCTGAGTCCAAGGATTTGCGCGACCTTGAGTCGGAGTCGCTGCACATCATCCGTGAGGTGGTCGCTGAGTTTGACCGGCCTGGCCTCCTCTTCTCCGGTGGTAAAGACTCCGCAGTACTGCTGCACCTGGCGGTGAAGGCGGTGCGGCCAGCGTATTTGCCCTTCCCCGTGGTGCACATAGACACTGGCCACAACTTCCCAGAGGTGCTGGCTTTCCGTGACCGGGTGGTGGAGCGGCTTGGCGTGGAGTTGGTGGTGGGTTCCGTGGATGAGGCCATCACCGCAGGGCGCATCCCCGCCCCCTTCGGGGCAAATGGCACTCGTAACCGGCTCCAAACGCCGGTGCTGCTGGAGACCATCCAGAACGGGGGGTTTACGGCTGTCTTTGGCGGTGCACGTCGTGATGAAGAGCGCGCGCGAGCCAAGGAGAGGGTCTACTCCCTACGTGATGAGTTCGGCCAGTGGGACCCGCAGCACCAACGCCCGGAGGTGTGGAGCCTCTACAACGGGCGCATCAACCTTGGCCAGCACATGCGCATATTCCCTATCTCCAACTGGACGGAACTGGACGTGTGGCGCTACATAGCTGAAGAGAACATTGAACTGCCGGAGATCTACTACGCCCATCAACGCGAGGTGTTTGAGCGCGACGGCATGCTCATGGCGCTCTCGCCAGTGATGCAGCCAGCCCCTGGCGAGACGGTAGTCACCCGCAGTGTGCGCTTCCGCACCGTGGGCGATATGACCTCTACTGCTGCGGTGGCCTCCGAGGCCCGGACGCCTGAAGAGGTGATTGCCGAGACGCTGACCACGCATATCTCCGAGCGAGGCGCGACCCGAGCCGATGACCGCACCGCCGAAGCAGCTATGGAAGACCGCAAACGTGAGGGTTATTTCTAGTATGGACCTGCTGCGCATTGCCACCGCTGGTTCCGTGGACGACGGCAAAAGCACGCTCATAGGGCGGCTGTTGTTCGACTCCAAGTCGCTCCCTGACGACGTTATGGCCGCCGTGGAGGACGCCAGTAGGCGCCATCATGACGACTACGTGAACCTGGCCCTGGTCACCGACGGCCTGCGTGCTGAGCGTGAGCAGGGCATCACCATAGACGTGGCCTATCGTTACTTCTCCACCCCGGCCCGCAAGTTCATACTGGCGGACACACCTGGACACGTACAGTACACACGCAACATGGTCACCGGAGCCTCCACTGCTGAGGTTGCGCTCATCATGGTGGACGCACGCAACGGTGTGGTGGAGCAATCACGCCGCCACGCTGTCATCGCTTCACTGCTGGGCATTGACCACATCGTCGTCTGCGTCAACAAGATGGACCTAGCGGGCTACGACCAGCAGGTGTATGAATCGATACGGGCCGAATTCATTGCGCTAATGGCCCGACTGGGCGTGCAGAACGTGGTCTTCATCCCGATGTCCGCGCTCCATGGTGACAACGTGGTGAAGCCGTCTGCCAGCATGCCCTGGTACCACGGTGAACCGCTCTTACACCAACTGGAACGGGTACCTGTGCGCGAAGGTCTTGACGCCCTGCCCCTACGGCTGCCGGTGCAGTATGTGGTGCGGCCGCACCGCGCGGAGCACCACGACTATCGAGGCTATGCAGGGAGTATCGCTTCTGGAGTGTTGCGTATAGGACAGCGGGTGCGCGTCCTGCCCTCCGGCCAGGAAAGCGTGATAATGGCTATCGACGCGCCCTGGGGCCCAGTGGAGGAGGCCAGGAGCCCTGATGCGGTCACCGTCCGCATTGCTGATGACCTTGATATCACCCGAGGAGAGATGCTGTGCGCTCTGGATGAGCCACCTCAAATTGTTCAGACGCTGGAGGCGGTGGTGTGCTGGATGGATGAGCGTAGCGCCCTGCGGCAGGGTGACGTCTACCGCATCAAGCACACGACTCGTTCCGCCAAGGCCATGGTCACGAGCATCGACGCCAAGTTTGGCATCACATCGCTCACGGGTGAGCCGGATGTCGAATCGCTGGTACTGAATGAGATCGGCCGGGTGAGCCTGAAGGTTAGCGCGCCACTGGCCTGCGACGATTACACTCGCAACCGCATCACCGGCAGCTTCATCCTTATCAATGACGCCACCAATGCCACTGTGGCCTCAGGGATGATTGGCGAGCCACGCTTCTCTTTTAATCCCTTGGGGTAAATCCGCAGCGCACTAGTGTGGGTGTCCCACGTCTTAGAAGTACCCACATGCCTGCGGGATGTCACGCCGTATTGCGTGGGCTAGATGTGCACGACTATGGCACTGGTCACGCCGGGGGCGTTGGCAATGAGGTCACGTACCTTTGGGGGCAGTGCATCATCCAAGCCCACCACCATCAGCGCCTCTTTGCGGGGGGCCACGCGGCCCACTTCCATGAAGCTGATATTGATGTCATGCTCACCGGTGAGAGTCCCCACGCGGCCTATCATGCCAGGCTGGTCAACGTGAGTGGTAAAGAGCATGTAGGGGCTCAATAGCGCCACGTCCATGTTGTAGTCATCCACTTGCACCAGATGGGGCTCACCGCGCATGGTTGTGCCTGCCACGGTCACACTACCGCCGCCGCTATGGACCTCCACGCTCACCAGGTTTGTGTGGTGGTCGCCGGAGACGTCCTTCTGCTCCACAACCTTCAGTCCCCGTTGTCGGGCCAGCACGGGTGCGTTCACCAGGTTGACTCGCTCCTCTGTGGAGTCGGCCAGGAGCCCCATGAGCGCCGCAGAATTTAGTAGTGAGGTGTCGTACTCCGCAATGCTGCCGCTGACCGTGAGCGTCACTGACTCCAGTTGGCCTTCAGCAAGCTGGATGCCTATCTTGCCCAGGATGGTGGCCACGGGGATGTAAGGGGCTAGGACTTCGTGAACCTCCTGCGGTATGTAAGGAGCGTTGACGGTGTGGAGCGCGGGCTTGCTCTCCAGGATGGCCAGCACTTGGTCTGCAATCTGAATGGCCACTTCCACCTGGGCCTCTGCCGTTGATGCTCCCAAATGGGGAGTCACTACAGCTTTGGGGTTTTGCACCACAGTGAGGTCTCCCGGTGGCTCAGAGGAGAAGACGTCCAGAGCCGCGCCGGCCACCTTCCCTGATTGGAGCGCCTCTTCCAGAAGCGCTTCATCCACCAGACCGCCGCGCGCCACGTTGATGATGCGCACACCGGGTTTCATCATGGCGAATTGTTCTTTGCCCAGCAGGGCCTTGGTGCTATCCGTCAGGGGCGTGTGGATGGTGATGATGTCTGATTCAGCAATGAGCTTGGGCAGGTCCGCTAGCTCAACGCCCAGATTACGAGCGTATTCCTGAGGCACGTAGGGGTCATAGCCAACCAGCCGCATCTCAAAGGCCCGTGCGCGCCGCGCCACCTCTGAGCCAACCTTACCCAGGCCAATGATGCCCAGGGTCTTGTTGCGAACTTCCACGCCCACAAAGGCGCTTCGCTTCCACTCACCCTTGCGCATGGATGCGTCAGACTGCGGGATGTTGCGGACCAGGGCCAACATCAGGGCCATGGTGTGCTCCGCAGCGGCAATGGTGTTGCCGGTGGGCGCGTTGACCACGGCTATGCCACGGCGCGTGGCAGCGTCTAGGTCAATATTGTCGACGCCCACGCCTGCACGACCGACCACCTGTAGGCGCTGGCCTGCGCTTATGACGTCCGCAGTCACCTGCGTCTCACTACGTACTACCAGGGCATCGTAATCGCCTATGGTCTTGAGCAGCTCGTCAGGTTTTTGGCCGGTGCGTACGTCAACCTCATGGTTGGCGTCAATGAGACGCTGAACCCCCTCTTGGGCGATGGGGTCTGCAACCAAGATACGGGCCATGGGGCCTCCCTGTGGGCGGGTGTTTATTTTGCTTAGACTGCTTGCCCTAAGACTCTCGAAAGATGACCAGCCTACGTGGCCTGCTAGCTAGCTGCCGTTGGTGTGAAACCTAGCTTGGGCAGGGCATCTCGTAGCGCGGTTAGCACATCGTCTATGTCCTCAGTCCTGACATAGCCCATGTGGCCTATGCGGAAGACCTTGCCCGCCAGGACGCCTCTGCCCTCGGCGGCAATGATGTCATACTCATCGCGCAACATAGTCAGCAACGCTGAGTCTGTGATGCCCTCCGGAACCCAGGCCGCCGTTACCGTGTTGGAGGCGTAGCGCTCATTCTGCGCCACCAGTTTGAGGCCAAGCTTTACCAGGCCGTCACGTGTGTATTGGGCAATCTTGGTATGGAAGTCATAGACCGCCTGCATGTCACCTCGGTCCAGCATGAGTTGGAGCGCGTGATCCATGCCGTACATCACGGAGATTGTGGGCGTCCAAGGAGTCTGCCCTTTGGCCAGGGAACTCTTGGCCTCCGTCAGGTCAAAGTAGAACTTGGGCATCTTGGCCGTTTTGGCCGCCTCCCACGCTCTGGGGCTGACGGCAATCATGGCCAGGCCGGGCGGACACATCCACCCCTTTTGCGAGGCGGACACCACCACGTCCAAGCCCCAGGCGTCGGTTGCGACGCGGATGGAGCCCAAGGATGAGACTGCGTCCACCAGGAACAGTTTGTCGAACTCACCCTTGACGATGCCAGCGATGGTTTCAAGGTCATTGGTGATGCCGGTGGAGGTTTCATTGTGGGTGACCAGCACCGCTTTGATGCCAGGGTCAGCCTTGAGGGCGGCCCGTATGGCTTCAGGGTCTGCTGCAAGCCCTTCGTCGGACTTAAGGTCCGTCACGTCAGCGCCGTAGGCCTTGGCAATCTTGGAGAAGCGGTCTCCAAAATTGCCTATGCTCACCGCGAGCACCTTGTCGCCAGGCGACAGCGTGTTGACGACTGCGGCCTCCATTGCGCCGGTGCCGGAGGAAGTCAGGAGGAAAACGTCATTCTTTGTCTCAAAAGCCTGCTTCAAACTCTCCGTAATACGGAAGAGCATTTCTCGGAATTGCTTGCCTCTGTGGTCAATCATGGGATGGCCCATGGCTTCAACCACGTCAGGTGGGACAGGAGTGGGGCCTGGCAGGCGCAGATTGCTCATCGGTTCCTCCTCAGGGACACGGAACTGGACGGGGATTGTGGACTCCAATTATACGGAAGGGCGGAGCCGAGGCACAACAGGCAGCCTCGGCAATTGTGCGCCATTTCACAAAATCCGAATTATTGATTGGCGGCTGGAACGCTCTCAAGGCATCAATGTGTTCGCTAGCAACTGGACTCACAATAAGTCGTTGCCTATCAGTCAGGCTTGACCACGTCATCGGTCTTCACAGCAAAAGCCTGTTCTGCTGCGGCCACCAGTCGCTCTGCGGTGGTCTCCTCCACAACCTCAACGTCGTGCTTGATGCCGCGCCCGTGTTCCGATACGAGACGTCGGAGCGCCACCACCACGGAGTCAGTGGAGGAAAGGTATTCTGGGTACTGGTACCGTGCTGACCGCATTGCGTCGTAGTCTTGGTCACTGAAGTTGTAATTGATCATCCAATTCAGGAAGAGATGGAACGTCACGCGGTCGTACAACCGACCGAGCCAGTTGGATGGACGGGCGGAGAAGAAGTACACAACGCGGCTTAGATTTTCATCTACAGGAACGGGCCAGCGAGTGTACATGTGGGTGAGGTGATTGTTCCGCACCAAACCAGGGAGGCGTTGACCCTCCCAGCCAGGGACGTTGAAAAAGCGTCCACGCTTTGGCCGTAGGCGGTTCCAGGCATCAAAGAACCACGTCCATAGGAGGCGTCGACGGTACAAGGGCCAGTAAGCGTTTACCCGTGGATGGTAGAACTTGTAGGGGACCTTGCCGCTCTCATCCGCGTAGTAAGGCTGCCGTTCCCGCCCGTTGGGGCGCTCCACAGTCTGGTTATTGACGATGCGTGGCCGGGAGCCAACGGGCGTCCGAGATGAACGGCCTGACCTCGCCACCCGGAAGGAGTTGCGGTGGACAAACCACTGGTTGTGGGCGTCACCGGTATTCTCCAGCGCAATCATCCAGTTGCAGTCCCAGTACCGGAAGGTATTGAGGACCACAGAGCCCTTCTCAAAGAACTCGGGCGGTATGTCATCCTCCGGTGGCACGGGTTCATTTTCTCCCATCCAGATGAATACCAACCCCTTCAGCGTCACTGTGGGAAATTTCTTGGCTTTGAGTTGGCCCACCATTTTGGAGTCTGGGCCTTCCGTGATGAACTCCACGCACTCACCGTCACCGTTGAAGGTTGCGCCATGGTAGGGACAGCTGAGGTAGCCCTTCCAGAAGCAGTCACCCCATGAGAGGTAGACGCCCCGGTGCGGACAGTAGTCCCACAGCGCTTGGACTTCGCCGTTCGTGTCGCGGAAGAGGGTGACGTCTTCACCCAGGAGCTTCAGCCCCACTGGCTTCTTCTTTCCAATGGCTTTCGCTGGCAGCGCGGGGTACCAGTACTCACGCAGACCCTTTGGGGGGATGAGACTTCGGCGGTCATCTGTGCTGGTTGGCTGTACAAATTGGGGAGTCTTATTACCCTGGTAGCCTCGGGCGTATTCCTTCCAGCCACCAGGGTAGCCACCTCTGATTTTGCTAAGTGCTTTGAATACCCCCATTGAGCGCTCCTATAGCCCTGCTGGCCGAAGGCGAGTAGCTGGCTAATTAATACCGAGAAATGGACTATCGTGGGCGAAAAGCATAGTAGTGTCAATCACGGATGCCGTCAATTCGAGATAATTTCGAAATAGACCTGTGGTGAATGTGAAAGGCAATCTCCCTGTTCACGTGAACTCAAGAGGGACACGCCCTTATTCCAGTCCCTGCTCTTTGTGCTGCTGTCCCAGGGTGATGTATGCCTCTGCGTTGGCCTTGATGACCTCCAACTGGTGCGGCTGAATCTCACTCTTGACCTGCGCTGGCACCCCTACCACAAAGCTCCGTGGCGGTATCTCCCGGTTCTCCAGCACCATGGCGCCCGACGCAATGATGCAGTGGTCTCCCACTATCGCGCCGTCATTCAGTGTGCAGTTGTTGCCCAGGAGGCAGTCGCTGCCCACAGACTTGGCGTGGCAGATAACGCCGTGGCCCAGGGTCACGTTGTCGCCAATAACCACGTCGCCATCGCCATGAACCACAGAGCCGTCTTGAATGTTGGTGTTTGCGCCGACAGTGATCTTGCCGCCGTCAGCCCTGAGCACCACGCCTGGCCATATGGAGGCGTAGGGCCCTATCTCAATATCGCCCACCAGGTAGGCGAATTCACTGATGAAAGCCGTGGGGTGGACCCGCGGCGACTTGCCGTTGAAGCTACGAAGCATGGAAACCTCCAGAATTCGTTGACCCTACGTAAATCAGCATGATACCTTTCTTGTGGCCGTTGTGTGTTGCACAGCGGCTGTTTAAGGAGTAGTCCATGGGCCTGTACGACAAGGACGCTATTGACCGCGTCCGCAAGCAGCAAGAGGAGTGGGAGAAGAACGAGCTGAACGGTGCCTTAGAGGTGGGTCCTGAACGGCAAGACCACTACCAGACGGTGTCCGGCACCACTATTGAGCGCCTCTACACACCTGAGCATGTAAAGGACCTGGACTATCAGCAAGACCTGGGCATGCCAGGGACGTACCCCTTCACCAGGGGCGTCTACCCCACCATGTATCGGGGCCGCCTTTGGACGCGGCGACAGATTGCAGGCTTTGGCACGGCCAAGTCCACCAACCAGCGCTACAAGTTCCTGCTGGCCCACGGGCAGACCGGCATCAGCACCGACTTTGACCACCCAACGCTGACTGGCTACGACTCCTACGACCCGCTGTCGGAGGGTGAGGTTGGTCGGTTGGGTGTCGCCATCGACACGTTGCCAGACATGGCGGATCTCTTTGACGACATTCCGCTGGATAAGGTCAGCATCTCTCTTACCATCAACCACCCTGCCATTGTGCTGCTTTCCATGCTGTTGGCGCACGCAGAGGATGTGGGCGTGCCTTGGGCGGCCCTTCGTGGCACTGTCCAGAATGACTCTCTCAAGGAATTTCACGGCCAGAAGACGTTCGCCTTGAAGCCCAGAGGGGCTTACCGGCTGACCATGGACGTGGTGGAGTTCTGCACGGAGCATGTGCCCGGCTGGAACACCATCTCGATTTCCGGCTACCACACGCGGGAGGCTGGTTCTTCCGCAGCCCAGGAATTGGCGTTCACCATTGCGCAGGCAATGGCTTACGTGGACGGTGGCCTTCAACGCGGGATGACTATCGACGACTTTGGCCCGCGACTGGCCTTCTTTTTTGGCTGCCACATGGACTTTTTCGAAGAGGTATCCAAGCTGCGGGCGGCGCGGCGCATGTGGGCGCGCATCACCAAGGAGCGTTACGGCGCCACCAACCCCAAGGCAATGCTCATGCGGTTCCACACCCAGACGCTGGGCTCCACCCTCATCCGTGAGGGCGCGCTGAACAACATCATCCGCGGCACCAGCCAAGCTATCGCCGCTGTTTTGGGCGGCACGCAGTCCCTCCACGTGAGCGGCTACGATGAGGCGTATGACATACCGTCTGAGGACGCCATGCGGATGTCGCTGAACACGCAGCGCATCGTTGGCGCGGAGACGGGCATCACCAACACCATAGACCCGCTGGCTGGCTCGTTCTTTGTGGAACACATGACCAACCAGCTTGAAGAACAGGCCAACGTCTACCTCAAGACCATTGAGGACATGGGCAACGGCAATATGCAGGACGGTATGTTTGCTGCCATAGACTCCGGCTATATTGAGCGAGAGATTTCCCAAGCTGCGTACGAGTACCAGCTACGACTGGAGAACGACGAGTACATGGTGTTGGGACTGAATGACCGCGTTGAAGGTGAGATTGGGCCGGGCGAGTTGTACGAACACGACCCTGAAGAGGAGACGCGGCAACTTGACCGAGTGGCCAGCGTGGTGAAGGCGCGGAACACGGCGGAGGCGGAGCAGCGTTTGCAGGAGCTCCGCGCAGCCGCCCAGGGTACCGATAATCTGGTTTCCTACGTGCTGGCGGCGGTGAAGGCACACGCCACTGAGGGGGAGATCATGGGCGCGTTCCGTGAGATTTTTGGTGAGTACAAGGACCCAGGCGTACTGTAAATCTCTCCCTTATGACGAGTATGACGAGTGAAACAACTATTCCAGAAATACGGATAACCATATGACCACAAACGCAAAGCCCATCAAAATCCTTCTCGCCAAGCTTGGCTTAGACGGCCATGACCGTGGCGTGAAGGTGGTGGCAAAGGCGCTTCAGGACGCAGGCATGGAAGTGGAGTACCTGGGCATGCGCCTGACGCCGGAAGAGGTGGCGGAGGCTGCCGAGCGTGAGAGCGCCGACGTCATTGGCATCAGTCTGCTGTCAGGCGCGCACAAGCCGCTCATGGACAAGCTGGTGAAGGCTGTCAGGAACCGGGAGATGCTGGGTGAGACGCTCATCCTCCTGGGTGGCACGGTTGGCGACGACGAGGTGACGGAGCTCCAGGAGATGGGCGTGGACGGTGTCTTCCCCGTGGGCTCCAGCCTCAAGAGCATCACCAAATACATTGAAGAGACACTGCGCCAGAAGGCGTAACTCGCTGTTGAGGACCACCATGGAATGGCCGCCACACTACGATGAGACCTACCTCCCCTCCAACGACCAGCGTTACTGGTTCCCGGAGGCGGAGACCATGGACCCGGAAGCCCGGATGGAAATCATCCTTGCGAAGCTCCGGCCACAGATAGCCTGGGCGTATGAGCGCTCTGGCCTCTACAAGCGCATATGGGGCGCTGTGGGCGCGGAGCCCGGCGACATCAAGACGCTGGATGACTTCCACCGTCTGCCCGTTATCACCAAGGAGGACCTCCGGCAGGACCTCATCAATAACCCACCCTTTGGCAGCAACATCTGCGATGACTGGCTGAACATCCAGCGCATCCATGGCTCCAGCGGCACCACAGGCATTCCAACGGTGCTGGCTATCAGTAAGGATGACTGGCAGCGCATAGGCAATGCTCACGCCCGCGTGATGTGGAGTGCAGGCATCCGCCCCTCTGACATGATTTTCATGGCCTCCCCTTTCAGCCTCTACATGGGGAGTTGGGGTGCTCTTGTTGGCTCTGAACGCATCGGCGCGCGGTGCTTCCCCTTTGGTGCGGGCAGCCCCGGACAAACGCTCATGGCGGTGCGGTGGATTCAGGCGACACACCCCACGGTCTTCTACGGCACGCCGTCATTCGCGCTCTACCTGGCAGAGACGGCCCGTGAGCAGGGGGTTGAACCCAAGGATTTTGGCTTCCGCGTGCTTTTTTTCTCAGGTGAGCCCGGCGCGTCGATACCCGCCACCCGCCGCGCATTGGAAGCGACCTACGGCGCAACGATTGTCGATAGCGGCTCCACTGGCGAAATGACGCCCTGGATGACCAACGGCGGCTGCGCTGAAAACACAGGAATGCACCTCTGGCAGGACGTGGTCTTCACGGAATTGCTGGACCCGCAGACCAAAGGGGTGACCCCCTATGGTGGCGAGGGCGTGCCGGTCTACACGCATCTGGAACGCACGTCCCAGCCGTTGATACGCTTCTGGTCAGGCGACCTCGCATCGTGGACTGACGAGCCCTGCCCATGTGGTCGTACCTACCCGCGCATGCCCCGTGGCATCTACGGACGTGTGGACGACATGGTGGTCATACGTGGTGAGAACGTCTATCCCAGCGCCGTGGAGAACGTGGTGCGGTCATTGCCTGAACTCACCGGCGAATTCCGAATGGTGGTCACACGGGAACGCACCATGGATGAGCTGCTGGTGCTGGCGGAGTACAGCGAGGACAACGCCGGTGACGCAGATGCCATTAGGCAGGCTCTGGTAGGCAAGCTAAACAGCGCCCTGGGCATCCGCGCTCAGGTAGAGATGAAAGCCCCCGGTGAGCTTGAGCGTACGCAGTTCAAGGCCCACCGCGTCATTGACCAGCGAGACCTCTACAAAGAGTAAGGCTGCGTTCCTCCGAGCACTCATCCTGAGGTTCTCGAAGGGTGAGCAAGTTCCATTAGCCTAACCTTGTGCCAGGTGACCCGTTGGGCGACACATTTACAGCATTCGGGCTGGTGCTCCTCCTTGAGCTTGGTGATAAGACACAGCTTGCGGTGCTGGGCCTCAGCGCCCGCACGGGGCGTATCTTTGCTGTTTTCATAGGTGCATCGCTAGCGCTTATCTCAGTTACGGCAATTGGTGTTGGCGCGGGCTATCTTGTGGGTGAGGCGCTGCCGCTGGAGTGGGTCTCCCGCGCGGCGGGCGTCGTGTTCATAGCAACAGCCGCCTACATCTTCTGGTCGGTATGGAAGGACAGGGGCGCGGAGAAGGATGCTGAAGGCGGCGCAGCTTCAGGCATGCGCTCCCTCAGCGCGGTCCGCACCCTGGGCATCACCTTTGGCGCATTGTTCCTGGCTGAGATGGGCGACAAGACTCAGGTGGCTGTTGTGGGGCTCACCGTCCGGACCGGAGAGCCCCTTGCCGTGTTCATTGGAGGTGCGGTTGCCTTGACGCTCCTCACACTTATTGGAGCGCTGGCAGGCAAGACCATCGCGCGTCTATTGCCGGAGCGTTGGGTGTCGCTAGGCGCTGGCACCGTGCTGCTGACTATTGGCGTGCTGGCGCTGGCGGGCCTGTTGTGAGCAGGCGCTACTTGGCGGTCAACGCCCTAACCATGAAGCCCTGCTCCTCGTCCGCCATCATCGCTTCGTAGTCGATGAACACGTTGGTGGGGTAGCCGAATTGTGGGTCGTACTCAGCGGCGATGCTTGCGGCGTTGCGGTCTATGGCGTCCTGGATGCGAGCAAAGAACGCGTCGATGGTCCCATAGCGTTCGGGGTCAGGGACGTTGCCTATGATGTCCACGAACGTGATGCTGAGCACATTGTCGTCCTGCACATCCACTGTTACGTCAGCTATGTAGTTGGGGAGACAGAAGCACTGCCACGCCGCCGTGTACTGGTAGCGGGTGATGCCGCTGCGCTCCCACCGGCTCTGCGCCCGCAGCAATTCCGCCTGAGCGGAGCCCTCCTCCTGGACGAGGATGACTGGCTCAAAGCTGTCGATTTGGATAGAACGGCCATCGGCGGTGAACGCGGTGACGGTACGGGCGTACTGGCCGGGTGTCAGGCTGCCCTTCACCAGAGGCACGGTGACTTCTGATGAAAGTGGAAATCCGGTCTGAGTGACGCCAGATGGCAGGTTGATAACAGCGGTCTGGGAGTCGTTTCCCCTGGTGAGGGTCACTTCAAGCCTGACCACCTCATCCGAGAAGTCACAGCCGCCAACGTTTATGCCATCGAAGACGGTGGGTACGCGGTCTTGGCCAATGACAGCAACGATAAGCTCCAGCGCGTACGCTTCCGTCATGATGCACTGGGCCGTCAACGGCGCGCTAGCTGGGGGCGTCGCGGTTGGAGTGGGCGTTGGCGTAGATGCCGGGGGCACGTCTGCGCCACATGCCGCGACAAGCAGAGCAATGATGCTAAGTATGGAGATAAGAAGCGCGCGGAATTTCATAGCTTGATGTCACCTTGTCTTGTTTTCTATCAAGACGCAGGCAGGGTGGCAATGGTTCCGTTCAAGTCGCAGGCTGGGCAGCGTCAACGTTCTATGATGGACTTCCGGTGGAGATCGACTCTCCCCCATCTCCACGGCATTGGGAACTTTTTGACGGCTTTTCACGTCAACTGTATATGGATCATCTAAGGTTCACGAAATATGACGGAGGCCAGAAATGATGACGCAATGGAAATCGCTAGCTTTGCTACTCGGCTTGCTTGTATTCGCGGCCGCGTGCGGCGCTAGTGGGACGGGAGAGCAGCCAACTCCAAGCGTAGAAGAAAACATTCGGGGCACTCTTTCAGGCAGAGTGACCATCGGTCCGTTGTGTCCCGTGGAACCGTGCAATGGGGAAGTCGGTGATATTTACGGAGGTAGGGAGCTCACGTTCCTGCAACCGGGAGGCGTGCGCTTTAGCTTCCCTCTCCAGCCCGACGGAACTTTTGAAGGCACGATGCCAGTGGGTACCTATTCAGGGCATATGGGCCTATGTGAGTACTTGGGTTGTGATAGGGCGTTCCCCGTCACGGTCGAAATCAAGGACGGCGAAACGACCACGTTGCAAATCGATATCGACACAGGCATCCGTGCTCCAGTCGGAGCTTCAGACGCCGGGCAATTGCTGGAAGACCTGCGTGCGGCAGGAGCGACTGTAGAGGTAGGAGGCCCGGTTGGCCAGGCGTTCTTTGATGTGCCAGGTCAGGCCCTGACTGTAAACGGCATCAGGATTGAAGTGTATGAATACCCTAGCCAGGCAGCGGCGGAGAGTAACGCCGGCGAGGTATCGCCAGACGGTGCCACCATAGGCCTCACCTCTGTTTTCTGGGCGGGGAGTCCACATTTTTACAAACAAGCGGCGTTGATTGTGCTCTATGTTGGTGATGATGGTGCGCTCCA
>CAVOAJ010000018.1:0-14423 GCA_963693605.1 Dehalococcoidia bacterium
GGTTGGCGAGTAGTGCTCCCGTCGACTCAAAGGAGTCCAGGCCGCCTACACGTATGAGACTCTCCAGCACGCGACGGTTGGCGACTCCGGTGCCCGCCCTGCGGCAGAAGTCCTCCAAGTCAACAAAGGCGCCGTCCTCCGCCCTGGCTGCCACCAGGGGTTCTACCGCCGCTTCACCAACGTTCTTAACACTTGCCAAGCCAAAGCGTATGCCTGGAGTGCCGTTTTCATCCGTGTCTACAGAAAAGAACACCTGGCTGCGGTTCACGTCCGGCGGCAGCACGGGTATGCCCAGACGCGCGCATTCACTAACAACGGCAATGACTTTGTCCGCGTTACCCATATAGG
Source organism: Dehalococcoidia bacterium (assembly GCA_963693605.1). Taxonomy (GTDB): domain Bacteria; phylum Chloroflexota; class Dehalococcoidia; order Lucifugimonadales; family Australimonadaceae; genus JAQBVZ01. The sequence continues at coordinate 349 of CAVOAJ010000018.1, forward strand.
AGTTCAGGATGGAGGTCATGAATTCCACCGGGTAGTTAGCTTTGAAGTAAGCCGTCCAGTAGGCCACCATGGCGTAGCTCACGCTGTGGGCCTTATTAAAGGCGTACCCGGCAAAGGGCTCAATCAGGTCAAAGACCTGGGTAGCAATGTCTGCTCCGTACCCCAGGCCAGCGGCCCCATCCAGGAATTTTTCACGTTCCTTGGCCATGAGCTCCATGATCTTCTTGCCCATGGCTTTGCGTACGATGTCAGCCGTACCCAGCGTATAGCCCGCAAAGGTGCGGAGGATTTGCAGCACCTGGTCCTGATAGACAATGATGCCGTACGTCTCTTCAAGTATCCCTTCCAGCGCCGGGTGAGGGTAGCTGACAGGCTCAATACCAAATTTGGATTTAATGAATTCGCCAATGTGCTCCATGGGCCCAGGCCGGTAGAGGGCAATCATGGCAGCCAGTTCACGCACTGAGCTGGGCTTCAGTTCCTTGATGTAGCGCCGCATGCCGGGGCTCTCCAACTGGAAAACGCCGGTGGTCTCTCCAGAAGCCAAAAGGTCATAGGACGCCTGGTTGTCCAAGGGTATTTCCTTCAGGTCTATATCTATGCCCCGCTCATTGTGCAGAAGCTTCAGGGTCATGCTGAGGATGGTGAGGTTTGATAGGCCCAGGAAGTCCATTTTGAGCAGGCCCAGCTTGGCCACGGGTTCCATGGCGTACTGTGTGGTGGCGATATCTTGCTCATCACCTTTGGCAGACCGTTGCAGGGGCACGTACTCCGTTAACGGGTCCTGGGATATGACGACTCCGGCCGCGTGGGTGCTGGCATGACGCACTACGCCTTCCATATGACGGGCCGTGTCTACCAATTCACGAAGAGTGGAGTCGCCTTCATAGGCCGCCTTCATCTCCGGTGTCGTTTCCAAGGCCTCATCTATCGTGATGCCGAGGCGAGTGGGTACCAACCTGGCTACGCGGTCAACGTCTGCATACGGCATTGCCATCGCACGGCCCACGTCGCGAATGGCAGCCTTGGCTCCCATGGTGCCGAAGGTGATGATCTGGCATACGTGGTCCTGGCCATACTTCTGCAACACATACTGGATGGCCTCTTCACGCCGGTCATCCTGGAAGTCCATGTCAATGTCCGGCATTTCCTTGCGTTCCACGTTGAGGAAACGCTCAAAGACCAGCCGGTACTCCAGGGGGTCAATCTCCGTGACTCCAAGACAATACAACGCAAGGGATGAGGCGGCGCTCCCTCTGACGCCCAACAGGATGTCACTGCTATGGGCAAATTCAGCAATGTCCCACACCACCAGGAAGTAGTTGGGATACTGGGTCTGAGTGATAACGTCCAACTCATACTCAAGCCGTTCCTTGGCGCCCTCAGGAGAACCGGTGGCGTAACGTTCATCGAACCCCGTCCAGCAGAGCTTGCGAAGGTAGGCGTCCGCGTCCTCTCCGTTCGGCGTGTCGTACTGGGGCAAGTGAAGCGTCGAAAAGTCCAACGTTACGTCACACATGTCCGCAATACGCTGGGTGTTATCAATGGCCTCAGGGAGGTCATCAAACAAGTACGCCATCTCGTCGGGACCCTTGAGATAGTAGGAGTCGTCCGACATTTTGAGACGTTTTTCATCCTGAAGGTTGGTGTTGGTCTGAATGCACACCATGACGTCCTGATAGGGGGCGTCCTCACGCTTCACGTAATGGAGGTCATTGGTGGCCGCAAGAGGGATATCCAGCTTCTCGCCCAAGTTCAACAGGCCCCGGTTGAGGTCATCCAAGAAAGGCAGGTCATCATGCCGCTGGAGTTCCAGATAGAAGTTGGGGAACGTCTCCTTGTACCACCGGGCAATCTCAATGGCGTGGTTGGTGTCGCCGTCTATGATGGCGCGAGAAAGTTCGGCGCTGGGACAGCCGGACAGGACCACAAGGCCTTCGCTATGCTCCTCCAGCACTTGGCGATCAACCCGGGGCTTGTAGTAAAAGCCATCCAGGTGAGAGGTGGTGACCAACCGCATGAGGTTCTTGTAACCCAGGTCATTCTGGGCCAGGACCGTCAGGTGGAAGGCTGACTTTTCACTGGGCTTCCGTTCCTTACGGGAGCCGGGGGCCACGTAGAGTTCACAGCCAATGATGGGCTTGATGCCCGCCGCTTTGCAGGCTGAGTAAAACTCCACCACGCCGTACATACCGCCATGGTCAGTGATGCCCATGGCGGTCATGCCCTGGTCCTTGGCACTCTCCACAAGTCCGGAGATGCTGCTAAGGCCATCCAGTAGGCTGTATTCAGTGTGTACGTGAAGGTGGGTAAACACGCCAATTCCCGTTGACCAGAACGGTCAGTCAAAATGCGGCGAAGACTGTCATTATACTGCCCGAAGATGACTTGGTGACAAGGCGAAAATACGCAAGATTTTGGGGTTCCCCGCCTCTTGCCCCCAGATGCAGGGTTAAGTATGGGCAATCATCCCATATCTTAAACAGGCTCTTGACTCCGCTTACATAGCACTCTACGGTCTTATCACCTCCATGACCATGACCGCGTGGCGCTATAAGGAATAATGCCAATGAACGTCAAAGAACTTAGGGCACACCTGCCCGTCACCAATGGCGCCGTTTACATGAACACGGGGTGGTCCGGCCCAACGCCCCTGCCCGTCCTCCAGCGTGTCCACGAAACATTGGAGGAGGAGGCCAAACTCGGTCCCGCCAGCGCGAAGGGCCTGGCCTATGCCCGCGGCATCACGAACGAGGCCAAAATCGCGGTGGGCGGCCTAATTAACGCTGAGCCGGAGAATGTTTTTATCACTCACAGCACCACGGAGGGTGTGTACATTGTCATCCATGGCTTGCAGTGGCAGCAGGGGGACGAACTCCTCACGTGTGATTTGGAGCACCCGGCACTGACCGTCCCATCCGGTGTGCTGAAGGAACGGTACGGCGTAAACGTGGTGGTGCCAACCGTGCCGCCGAAATCAAGCCAGTCTGCAATTGTAGAAATCATCACTTCCGCGCTAACGGACAAGACAAAGCTGGTGGCCTTGAGTCACATACAGTTCACCTGTGGCCTCCGCATGCCCATTGCTGAGATTGCGCAGGCCTGCAAAGAACGGGGCGTGCCGCTTTTGGTTGACGGTGCGCAGGGTGCGGGCCATGTGGCGGTGGACGTACAAGAACTGGACTGTGATTTCTATACGATCTCCGGGCAGAAGTGGCTCATGGGGCCAAGTGGAACGGGGGCGCTGTACGTCAACAGGGACTACCGCGAAAAGTTGCAGCCGGTCTTTACCACCAATGCGCTGGAAGCCGAACGTGAAAACGCCAGGGACCCGCTGGCACGGTTCAGCCTAGCGTCGCAAAGTCCAGGGCTGGTAGCCGGGTTTGTGGAAGCTATCCGGCTTGCTAGAGAGACGAGCTTGCCGGTCACTGAGGCAAGGGCCATGGAGTTGGCGCGTTTACTTCGTGAACTGGTCAAGGCCATCCCCGGCTGCGCACTGTTGGGCTCAGAGGAGGCAGACTCGGTTTCAGGGCTCACCACCTTCAGCCTAGCTGGGTGGCAACCGGATGAGCTTGTGGCTACGCTCCAAGAGCAGCACCGCATAGTTGCGAGGAACGTCCATAACCCTGCTGGAGTCCGCTTCAGCACAGCCTACTTCAACACAGAGGAGGAGGTTGCGCAGGTGGCATCGGTCCTCGCTGAGCTCGTGCGCTAGACCCGCTTCCTTTGCGCCTCTCCGTGCGTATGCCCTACAATCAAATAGAAGACTGCGAAATGCACCCGCGCGCTGATTGGCGTCTTCAACGTCCCATCCTCTGTCCAGGACATGACCTTGACCTCCCCTGCTGACCACCAACCAGCCCCTTCGGCTGCTTACGCTAACGCTCTCCACCGCCTGGTGAGTCTGGCCGACTACGAACGCATGGCAGGCCGTGAAGCTCCGCTTCAGAAATTGGACTTGGGACGCATGAGAGACCTGGCCCAACGGCTTGGCTCACCCCAAGAGAGCGCTCCAGTGGTCCATATAGCCGGGACCAAGGGCAAGGGGAGCGTTGCCGCAATAGTCTCCAGCATCCTGCAGGCGGCAGGTCTCCGGGCAGTGACTTTCACGTCTCCCCACCTTCTCACCTTCCGTGAACGGATCCGGCTAGACGGAATACTCGTCTCCGAGGAGATGTTCGTCGCGTACCTGGAGCGCGTGTGGGGGGCGGTTGAAGCCATGGCTTCCGACAGCCCCTATGGCCAGCCGAGTACGTTTGAAGCGCTCACTGCCATGGCCTTTGACCTGGCCCGTGAGGAGTCTGCAGACGTTCAAGTGTTGGAAGTGGGCCTGGGAGGAAGATTGGACTCCACGAACGTTGCCAATGGCCGGGTGGCCGTAATCACCTCGCTCAGCTTAGACCACACCGACATCCTGGGTGAAGAGCTATCTCAAATTGCATGGGAAAAGGCAGGCATCATCAAACCGGGCGCAGACGTGGTGGTATCACCTCAACCGTCTGAGGCGGAAGCCGTGATATTGGATACTTGCCGTGAGATGGGCGCCAGACCACTGCGCTTGGGGCATGAGATTACCTGGCAGGCAGGGCGGAAAGAGTTAACGGGGCAGGAAGTGTCTGTAACAACACCTAACAACCAATATGACATCTGGCTACCTCTCCTAGGCCCTCACCAACGGGAGAACGCGGCAGCAGCCATTGCCGCTGTTGAGGCGCTGGATATGCATGTAACCAGTGAAGCCATTACCCAAGGCATCAAGGAAGTGCAGTGGCCGGGGCGCTTCCAGGTCATTAGTGCAGCGCCCTACGTTGTCATAGACGGCGCTCACAATACGCACTCTATGTCCCGGTTGAGAGAGACTGTAGAAGAATCCTTACCCAACCGTAAGACTATATTGGTCTTCGGTTGCTCTGGTGATAAGGACTTGGATGGGATGGTGGCACAACTTGCACCCATAGTTGACCTGGCGATCCTCTGTCAGTCACGACATCCCCGGTCAGTCCCAACATCACGCCTGAGTGAAGCCTTTGGAAGTGTTGGCATTCCTGTCGCTGAAGCTTCCACCGTTGCGGAGGGCTTCAACGTTGCCATGGCTAAGGCCACCCGGGAAGACTTGGTACTAGCCACAGGATCGCTTTTCGTCGTGGGAGAGGGGTTAGAACACTGGTACAACATGGCCCCTGAGTACTACCCTGAACTAGACCCCTTCAACCGGGAACTTGCCGGAGGCGGTAGTCTTGAGGCCAACTCCAGATGACTGAACTGACACATAACGGAAGACGGCGCGTGGTGGTAACCGGCCTGGGTGCCATAACGCCTCTTGGGGAGTCTGTGGCCGCGTTTTGGGATGGCCTCATCCACGGACGCTCCGGCATTGGTCCCATGACGCTGGCTGACCCAACGGGCTACTCATCCCGCATTGCCGGCGAAGTGACAGGGTTCGAACCTGAAAAGTACATAGACCGCCGTGAGGTCCGCCGCCTGGCGCGGTTCTCTCAACTGGCTGTAGTTGCCACCAACGAGGCCATGGCGAACGCCGGTCTGAGGGACGGCAACTATGACGGTGAGCGCACTGGTGTCCTGCTGGGCAACGGCAACGGCGGCTACCCTGAAATAGAGCAGGCCATGCGATTGATAGTAAACCGTGGAGGCGCACGCCTCAGCCCTTTCTATTTCCCAACAACGTTGCCCAACATGGCCGCCGCCAACCTGAGCAGGCTCATAGGCGCAAAGGGTTACAGCGGTACGGTGACCACAGCGTGTGCGGCCTCCAGCCAGTCCATTGGCGAGGCGGCTGAGATCATCAGGCGGGGCGCCGCAGACATCATGATTTCCGGCGGCACGGAGGCGGGCATCAGTGAGCTTGGGCTGGCTGGATTCAGCGCCATGCGCGCCCTCAGCACCCGCAATGAGGAACCTGAAAAGGCAAGCCGCCCCTTTGATGCAGGCAGAGACGGCTTTGTCCCCGGAGAGGGTGCAGGGATTCTGGTGCTGGAAGCTCTTGAGCATGCCCTCCGCAGGAACGCCCCCATATTGGCTGAGGTCATAGGGTTCGGTTGCTCATCAGACGCTTATCATCAGTTCCAGCCTGCGGAGGACGGTGCAGGCGCCGCCCGTGCAATCCGGTGGTCTCTGGAAAACGCAGGCATTGGTCCGCACCAAGTGGACTATATCAACGCCCACGGGACATCAACCCCGCTGAATGACGCGGCGGAAACAGCGGCCATCAAACGAGTATTTGGAGACCAGGCGTATAAGGTTCCCATCAGTTCCACCAAATCCATGATTGGTCATGCCCTGGGTGGCGCTGGCGGCATGGAGGCGGTCGCCTGTGTGCAGACCATTCTCAGCGGCATCATTCACCCAACCATCAACCAAGAGACGCCAGACCCTACTTGTGATTTGGACTACGTCCCCAATGAGGCTCGTACTCAGGTGGTGACCACCGTGCTCTCCAATAGCTTTGGCTTTGGGGGACAGAACACCTGCCTGGTGTTTCGGGCGTACGACGAATAGGAGCCTTGAGTACACATATGAACTCCAAGGGTAGATTGTTCTATATCCACTGGAATCCCACTGAGGCGGAGGCCAGGGCGGCGTCGTTTCGCGAGGATGGCTGGGAAGTACGGCTGGAAGCTAAAGACGGCGACCGGGCGAGTAGACGTATCCTTGGTGATCCTCCTGGCGTGGTGGTGATTTCGCTGGCGCGGTTGCCGTCCCACGGCAGGGAGATCGCCGCCTACCTACGGTCCCGTAAAGGGGGCAGTGAGGTACCAATCGTATTCGTAGATGGCTCAGAGGACGCTGTTGGAAAAGCGACATCCAAGGTGCCGGAGGCCATTTGCACTACCTCATCGGAGTTGCAAGTTATCCTGTCCGGCTTCGCAAAGGACGCCCAACCGGAAAAGTAAGGCCCCGCCAACGTTTGCGCCCCCTACAGCCCCCTGCTATGATGAATAGACCATGACTACTGAAGCGCCCACGCTTGTCATATACACGCACCCGGAATGCATTTATTCCAACGCCCAGAAAGAAGAGTTGGATACGGACGGCGTTCCATACCGTGAAATTGACATCAGCGTGCACCCAGAGGCTGTTGAGGAACTCAAGAAGCTGACGGGCGGCGACACAACCACTCCCGTGATGGTGGAAGGGACCGTGGTGACAGTAGGCTTCAAAGGCATGGGTTGAACGTGGTAACGTTCCGTGGGCCGTGGGCCCACACTGCAGAGCATGGCCCGGTGGTGTAGCTTGGCTTAACACACCTCCCTGTCAAGGAGGAGATCACGGGTTCGAATCCCGTCCGGGTCGCCAGCAAAGTAATACAGAAGGTCAGGCATAACGCCTGGCCTTTTTTGATGCCTGGAATTCCGCTTACTCCTCCTTAGCTGATAAAAGCGCCGCAATACACCGTCAGGCCCTTGCTGATTTCAAAATGAAATCAGCAACTTAAGTCCATTTTCACTCGTGGTATACTCGCCACCATTGAAAAGGGATTCTCAGGAGGCCTGACCATGGTGGATGTAAAGCCCAAGGATGCCGTGACCAGTGCTAGCGTGGCCACGGAACAGAGAGCGGCACCGTCGGTTAAGGACATTCGCGGCCTTATCCCCCCATTGGGGTTGACGGAATATTGGTACCCCGCACTGGAAGATAAGAAGGTCAAGTGCAAGCCCATTGGCTTGAAGATGTTAGGGGAGGACCTCGTCTTCTTCCGGGGCAAGGACGGCAACGTGGCCGCCCTCTGGAACGTTTGCCCTCACCGTGGCGGCTCTCTCATGCACGGCGACTGCCACTTTGAAGGCACGGTGTCTTGCCCCTACCACGGATGGACGTTTGACAGCGACGGCAATGTGCTGGCGGTGCTCCCTGAAGGGCCAGAGTCCAAGATTCCCGGCAAGGTGCAGGCCCGCAAGTACCCCACGGTGACGCTCAAGGGCATGGTCTTTGTGTGGATGGGTAATGAAGCGCCCGCCCCCATTGAAGAAGACGTACCTCCTGAATTCTTTGACAGCGACAGCCACATTCTTTTCTTTGACGAAATATGGCCCGCCCAGTGGAACGTTGCCCTGGAGAACGGTGGCGACGCCCATGTGCCATACGTCCACCGGGACGCGGCGCGTAATTTCATGGTGGCCATGCGCCCTATTAGCGGACCCTACGGCGGACGACAGAAGATGATCAATGGACGCGCCATTGTGACCGGTGTGCTGACAGGAAGAACCGGCGGCGGCAGTTCAAGCGCCGGAGTCACTCCAGTGAAGCAGCCCACAAAAAAGGGCAACCTCTGGCAGCGGACCTACTTCCCTCAGCTTGATGCCTACTGGCCCAAGCACCGCAGGCGGTTGTTGTGGATGTGGTTATTCAAACCAGGAGGGTGGACAACCCCACCTACTGTCTACAGCAACGAAAATGTCCCTGAAGAATGGCAAGGGGGGCACCATCTCCCATCTATGTACCGTGGCAACAGGGGTGAGAGCTTCTTCACACGGGCTTGCGTGGCCATCACGGAGAAGACATCACGCCAGATCTATTACAAGGCGGTCAAGCCACGGAGTTGGATAGGGCTAGTCTACGAGAAGATACATTGGAAGTTGTGGGCCAAGTGGTCCCAGGCAAACTTCTCAAGTCAGGACTTTGTGGCGGTGGAGCCTCAGCGGTATGACACGCAGGAAATGCTGTCAGCCACGGACATTCACCAGGTGCTGTGGCGTCGTCTGGTGCTGCAAGCGCGCGGCATGATGACCCTGGATGAAGCCGCTGGCATGGAGGAAACGCCTGCTGAGGAATTCTCCCATGACCGGCAACGAGAGTTGGGACAGGAACCCGACCTCATAGTGCCTACGTCATAGCATAGGGCCAAGCAACAACATCATAGAGGCCCGCTGGCAGAAGTTTTGCCAGCGGGCCTTTGGTTTTCCTATCTTCTTTGATGTGGTCAGGTAGCCTCAGCGTCGGAACGTAAGCTTCCGGAAGGTCTCCGCATACTCATATCCGGTGCCCTTGGCCCGGTCAGCAGCACGGCGGCCAAAAGCCTTCACCCACTCCGCCACGTCGCTATAAGAGTCTCCCACCTGGCTGACGTGTTGCATCAGCGCCGTGAGCTTGGCCTCAATGCTGTCACTGATGTCTACCATCACGTCTGGGCGGTCTGCCCCCCATAACAGCACGGTGCCTACCTTATGGGGCTCAAGCCCCTCTTTCTCATGCTCTACGAAGTGGAGCCGATCACGAGCGTAGGGAAAGCAGGCGTCCAGCACCGCCTGGCCTGTGGCGCGATGGTCCCGGTGGTTGTGGGTCTCCATACGGTGTGGGTCCGTGGTCAGAATGGTGTCTGGTTTGAAACGGCGTATGGCATGGACCAGCTCGCCAATGAACACCAGGTTGTTCTCAAGTTCACCGTCACCGTGGCCAAGAAAGACTACGTCCTTCACGCCAAGAATCTCCGCCGCCTTGCGCTGCTCCTCCTCACGGATGCCAGCCAGCTTTGCAGGCGTCATCTCCACGTCAGACGTCCCTTTGTCGCCGTTGGTGCACACCACGTATACCACTTCACAGCCCTCTCGTATCCACTTTGCGGTGGTGCCGGAGCATCCAGACTCGCCATCGTCCGGGTGTGGGGCCACCACCATGGCCCGGGCTGGTGTCTCAATCGTGTCCATTGAGTCTCCTCAAGGTTATAGGTTCTCTCCTCTGCTATCATACCCTCCCGTAGCCCAACGACGCAGCCCATCACACAGCCATCACCATGACCACCAACCAACTGGACATCCGCCTCTTCACCTGGCCGGACATTGACGCCCTGGCAGGCCTACTCACGGCGATTGATGGCAAAGACCAATCGTCAGTGGCGGAGGTCAAGGAGCACACCCTGAGGCTGTATCGCAGGCCAGGGCTCTATCCCGAACGCGACTGCTTCCTGGCATGGCGCGGTGCTGACCTGGTGGGGTACCTGTTTCTGATAGCGGAGGAGCCCATCAACAGAGGCATCATAGAGAGGGGCGCCCATCCGCAGCATAGAGGCCAGGGCATTGGCGACGAATTGCTTAAAGCAGCAATAGCTCACGCACGGACCATGCACTACACCGTACTCCACGCCAACGTCGCCAGTGACGCCACGGCCCCACAACGCCTGTTTTCTTCCGCCGGGTTCACCCAGGTGAAGGAACTCTGGCACTTGCGCAGGGAGTCGGGCCAACCAGCTTCGATAGAGGTGCCGGAGGGCTATCAGGTCAGGGTCATGAACACGGATGAGGTGGAAACGCTTACCGGGCTTCAGAACGCGGCCTTCACGGGGACGTGGGGGTTCTGCCCCAACACGCCGGAGCAGGTTGCCTACAGCCTCAACGACCTATTCCCCGGTCTGCTCAACACGAGCCTTTTCCTTGATCGAAATGGGGAGACGGTCGCTTACTGCTGGATCCGGCAAAGCTCATCCGGTGATCCCAGTTACATAGAGATGGTTGGAGTGCGCCCTGACCTTCGAGGTAACGGCCTGGCAAAGGTGGTCACTGGCGCGGGTATCGACTACCTCGTAAGCGAAGGCCTGGCGCCCATCGGCATTTCAGTACTAGGCGACAATACACCAGCCATCCGCACGTACGAGCGACTGGGCTTCCAGGTGCATGAACGCGCCCCTTGGTACGAGCTTAAGCTAACGTAAACCAACCTCGTCCGGCTACTTCGCCAGCAACCATATGGCGACACCTGCGAGCACAAGGCCCAGGACGCGCTCAACCTTGAACGGTTCGCCCAACAGCAACAGCCCTAGCACCGATACCACAACGAAATTCAGCGCAAAGATGGGCTGCACGGCGGAGGCTGGCCCCAAGCTCAACGCTTTGTAGAGGCTCATCACTCCAACGCTAAGGAAGGCTGACGCAGTCATGAGGTAGATGAGTGGGAGAGCGCCGTGAGAGAACTGAGCGGAGATGCTGGTTCCTCTGACTAGTGTCCAGGTCACGGCTACCAATACCAAGACCGCATTGTTGACGATGACCGCGACTTCAGGGGCAATGTTCCGCAAGGTCAGCTTCAAGAAGAACAGCATGGTCCCATACGTGGCCATGGAGAGAAACGCCCAAGCCATATAGGTCATCCACAGGCTCCTTAATCGCTATGCGGGGTGGCAAAGTACGGACGCGTTAGCCAGCACACGGAACGGCGGTAGGAATGTGGCCTGTACGTGTCATGACCTGCCGATAGACGGATGCCACCTCACTGGCAGCGGTGTGCCACGGGAATAAAGCGGCCCGCTGGTGCGCCGCAATGGACATCCTGCTCTGCATAGCCGGGTCATCAAGGACAGTCTGCAACCGCTGTGCAAAGAGTTCCGGTGTATTGGGATCCACCAGTAAGCCAGTCTCACCGTCTACCACCAGAGACCGCAAGCCGCCCACGGATGCGGCCACCACGGGCGTACCGCAGGCCATGGCCTCCAGAGCCACCAACCCAAAGCTCTCATGGTAAGAAGGCACTGCACAAACATCAGCAGCGGCGTAGTAATCAGGTAGGGCCTCTTGCGGGACGGCATTTTGCCATATTACCCGGTCTGCAACGCCCATTTCTTCAGCAAGCTGGTGCAATGCCGCAGCCTCAGGGTCTTCACTGCCCCCACCGCCAACAACCACCAACCTGAGCTTGGCCACGTCTCGCAACCGGGCCATGGCCCTCAGCAGAACATGGGTGCCCTTGAACGCCTCCAACCGTCCTACATAGAGGATGGTAGGCGTCTCAGGCTCCAGTCCCAGGTGCTTTCTCGCTTCCTGTTTATTGCGCGGAGAGAACAACCCCAGGTCCACACCCTCAGTGGTCACGCGGACCTGGTCAGCGGCCACACCATATGCAGATTGCAGAAGCGCGCTCTCCTCCTCGGAAAAGGCCACCACAAGGTCTGCCTGATTGGCAACGTCCCGCTCAATGCTCTCTCGCACGGGAGGTTCCTGGGCCTCAAATGTAAGGCGCTTAACCAGGGACAGCGTGTGAAAGGTGGAAACGTGAGGCACATCCCATGCGTGGGCAACCTGGCAGCCCACCCACCCAGAAAGCCAATAATGGCTATGCACAAGGTCATAGCTTAGCTCTTCACGTTCAAGAAATTCACCAATGCCCTGCAGGAACGCAGGGAGATGGTAGTAAACATTCTCTTTGGGCGTAAGCTCCGGTCCGGCTGGAATATGGATGACCCTGGCCCTTGGCCCAAGAGTTATGATCTGCGGCCCGTCCGGCTCATGGTTGCGCGTGAATAGGTCAACGCAAATGCCCTGGTCTCCAAGAGACTCAACCAGGTGCTTGAGGTATACGTTCATCCCGCCTGCGGCACGCATTCCCGGCCGCATCATGGGACACCCATGAACGGAGATAAGCGCTACTCGGCGGACATCGGTATTATCTATAGTCAAAGGAGCCTCAAGTCCGTCTAGCGCCGGATGGTCATACGGTAGAGATTTAGCGGCTGTCCGCCAAGATGGTGCTTATACTGCTCTGGCCCCCGTAGGAAGTCAAAGTAGCTCAGCCCTTCTTCAATGGCCTGTTTGATACAGAGCGCCTTGAGCAAAAGTCCCACACTGTACGCTCCATACGCAAGCCGATAGCCGCTGTTGTAGAGGAACCTGCGCCCTCCATAGTCAAAGCACAAACTTCCAGCCACCTTCTCACCGCTGAGTTCCAAGAAGAAAAGCCGAAGGTAGCCTGCGTCGTTCATGGCTGAGGCCATACGACCAAAAAACTCTTCCCTCTCCGGCGTAAGGAATTCTCTTTTCTCTTCCTTACTCTCCTCCATCAGTGAAAGGAAGGAGGTCAACGACTCTTGGAGGTCGTCACCAGAGGCCTGTACTACGCGGTAATCACCATAGTCATCAAGTCTACGGAGCTTGCGTCGCAGTTCATGTCGGTCCTTCTTCCGCAACGTGGCCAGGTATTCGTCCCATGTGGCGGGCAATACCGCCCCAGGCACAACGTCCTCCTCCTCTATGGTCACAGAGCAGCCCAGCGCTTCGTAGAGCTTTGGTAGGTACTCTAACGTTGGTGACGATTCCACAAGAGAGACAAGCTCCATGGTCCGCCAAGGCTCGGCGTTTAGGCATTCCACCAAGGCAGGGTAGAACGCAGCCGCGTCCTTATCTTGAAGAATAAAGTCGTGGTAATCAAACAGGTCAGTGTCGCCAAGAAAGGTGAGGGTGTCCCCGGACAAAAGCATGGGCGCAATACCCAACGGGTTCTCCTCACCACCAATCACCATCAGGCGAAGGTCTTTGGGATCTCCGCCAAACTGGTCCCACCAGACTTGTTGCCATTCTGGGGTAAGAAAGACGGGGCTGCCTTCAAGCTGGGCCAATATTCGGCTCCATGCCGGAGCTATTTCACGAATGCTGACAGGCAAAGCGGAACAGGTCAACGGGTACTCCCTTATCGAAACGACAGCCCAATGGACGCTGGCATGGTCAAGGCTGAGGACGCCTTAAGCCGACCGGCCCAGAACGCTGAGTACGGATTTAAGGTCAGGCGCGGTCTCTTGCAGCACAGTCTTTGTCTGTGTCATGGCCAGGTCTGGGTCTTTCAGGCCCGTACCGGTAATGACACAAACCACCGTTTTATCCTTCAAGTCCACCCCTTGAGATGCCAGCTTCATAAGTCCAGCCATGGAAGCGGCAGAGGCGGGTTCGCAAAAAATGCCTTCACGGCTGGCCATGAGCCCGTATGCTTCCAGAATTTGCTCATCTGAAACGGAGTCGATCGCGCCATCGGACTCGTCACGCGCACGCTCCGCCAACTGCCAACTGGCCGGGTTGCCAATGCGGATTGCGGAGGCCACTGTCTCTGGTGATTCCACCGCATGCCCCAAGACTATGGGAGCAGCGCCTGCAGCCTGAAACCCCATCATTTTGGGGCGCTTGGTGGCCTTGCCGGAGTCCGCGTATTCCTGAAAGCCCATCCAGTACGCAGTGATATTTCCTGCGTTGCCAACGGGGATACAGAGGTAATCAGGGGCGTCCCCCAGGCTGTCCACCACCTCATAGGCGGCTGTCTTCTGTCCTTGAAGCCGGTACGGATTTACCGAATTAACCAGGCTCATG
>CAVOAJ010000019.1:0-14300 GCA_963693605.1 Dehalococcoidia bacterium
CATCACCCACCCGATTGATGACCTCCTGCAAGCCAGGCTCGTCAGCCTCAACGGAAATGCAGCACTGGCGCAGAAAGTAGTCACTGGGGCGCTGCTGTAGAGGGGCGTCCGTGTACTTGGCCCACTGGTCATCCAGACGGTAGAGCAGCCACGGCAGCCAGGAGCAGTTGGCCTCAAGGAACGCCACTCGGAGGCTGGGGTGCCGCTCCAGCACGCCACTCAGCGTGAGGCCAGCAATCATGGCCATCATCTGCGTGGGGAAGCTCAGCGCGTGGGTGAGCGTCCGCCCTGCGGGATGGCGGAGGTACTTGCGAGTGATGTCTTCCGTGGAGGGTGCGGTGGAGGTGCCGTGAAATCCCACAGAGGTGCCCAACCGCTCCAATTCCGTCCACAGAGGCTCCACCTCAAGGTCATAGGGCAAACGACCGTTTACCGGCTCACAGTGGACGGTCACGCCAACAAATCCCAGTTCGTTAACAGCACGGCGCGCTTCATCAATTGCCATGTCAACGTCGTACAGCGGCAGCATGGCAACGCCCTTGAGTCTAGTGGGGTCCGTCTTGCAATAGTCGGCAATCCAGTCGTTGTAGGCGCGACACAGGGCCAGGGCGAACTCGGGCTCCAAGCCGTCGATTGCCATACCCAGCATCCCGCCCGTGGTGCGGTACAGGACAGCGGTGTCCACCCCCTCCATGTCCATGGCTTCCAGGGTGGTCTTCGAATTGAACTTGGTCTCGAACGCCCGTACTTGAAAAGCGCTCACTTCCTTCTTATCCCGGAGCCGCTGATTGGCCTGGTGGAACTCCGGCCAACGGCCCCAGTAGGGGAAGGGATTGCCGTCCACCACCCAGGTATCTATGGCGGAGACGTCGCTTATCTCCAGCGTGGGAGCGCGATCACTGAACTTGGGGTCAAGGTAGCGGGTGAACAGGTCTCCCGGCTCAATGACGTGTAAATCGCTGTCTAGAATACGGAAACCGTTCTTACTCACTATTACTCCAAAGGGATGCGACGCGATTGGGTTCGCGGGTAACGCTACCAATCCCCGGCTGGCCCGTCAACGATGCGCTCACGTACGTACCATTCCCTTGACACCCCCTAGCCCCACCCTTACGATTATGAACACAATTGCATACGTGCTCTTATCCAGAGCGGCTGAGGGACCGGCCCTGAGAAGCCCGGCAACCGGCAAGTTGGCTCACGCCTCTTGTATCGGTGCCAACTCCGGCAAATCGAATTGATTGGTTTGGGAGATGAGAGTGGAGAAACGTACCTACCGTAACGGCTTCTCTTCTCTTTGAGGGAGGCCGTTTTGTTTGCCCGTAACGTACGAGAACCAGGCAAGCCCAAATGACCGAAATAGAGCCCATTCGCTGGGAAAACGAGCAGCTTCTGCTGCTTGACCAAACACAGTTGCCTCACCGGCAGCGCTGGCTAGCCATGCGCGGGTCATCGCAGGTGGCCAAGGCAATCCGTGAGATGCGTGTCCGTGGCGCCCCCGCCATTGGGGTGGCTGCTGCCTATGGCATGGCGTTAGCCGCACGGCAGGTCCGCAAGCGCACCATGCCCACCTTTCTCAAGACCATGGAAGAACGGGCCGTCGAGCTATCTACGTCACGGCCCACCGCTGTAAACCTTCACTGGGCCGTGGCGCTGTGCCTTGAGGCCGCTCGTCAATGTGCGACTCCTGAAGAGGCCAGAGAACGGCTCCTGGCGGAGGCCCAGCGCCTCCAGCAAGAGGATGTGGCTGCCAACCGGGCCATGGGACAGTACGGCGCGTCACTGCTGCCAGACAGTGGCGGCGTTCTGACTCACTGCAACGCAGGCGCCCTGGCAACTGCCGGATATGGCACCGCCCTGGGCGTGATCCGCGCGGCCTGGGAGACCGGCAAGCGTTTTCAGGTGTTCTGCACGGAGACCCGGCCCTGGCTGCAAGGCGCACGACTCACCGCGTGGGAGTTGGTGCAGCTTGGCATTCCCGCCAACCTGATTGTGGACTCCGCAGCGGCTTCTCTCATGCGCAAGGGTGAGGTGAACGCTATCGTCGTTGGGGCAGACCGCGTTGCCGCCAATGGTGACGTTGCCAATAAGATAGGCACCTACAGCCTGTCCGTCCTAGCCAAAGAGCACGGCATTCCGTTCTATGTGGCCGCGCCAACCAGCACCGTAGACTTGGCCATGCCCAATGGAGACCACATTGTGGTTGAGGAGCGCGGTCCGTCAGAGGTAACCCACTGGGCAGGCCGACAAACCGCAGCTGAGGGCATAGGCGTACGGAACCCATCGTTTGACGTAACTCCAGCAAAGTATGTCACCGCCATCATCACTGAGCATGGCGTGGCAAAACCCCCTTACGAAGCAGACCTGCGAAGCCTGGTAGCTGCGCGGTCATCGGAGGCAGTAGCGTGAGCACACCTGAAGCAAAGATAGCCGTCATTGGCGGCAGCGGCCTCTATGAGATGGAAGGCCTCACGGACGTCCAGGAGGTCTCTCTGGAGACGCCCTTTGGCCAGCCAAGCGATGCCATCACCACTGGCAACTTTGAAGGCGTACCGGTAGCGTTTCTTCCCCGGCACGGCAAGGGCCACAGGCTTACGCCCTCTGAATTACCGACAAAGGCCAATATCTACGCGCTGAAGACTCTGGGCGTGGAGCGCATCATCTCCGTAAGTGCGGTGGGGAGTCTCCAGGCGGAGATAAATCCCTTGGACATGGTGATACCGGACCAACTTATAGACCGGACCCGCCTACGGGAGAACACGTTCTTTGGCGACGGCATTGTGGCCCACATCTCCTTTGGCAACCCGTTCTGCTCTGACGTTAGCAAGCTGTTATCGGACGCAGCCAAGCAAGTGGGCGCAAAGGTTCACGACGGCGGCACGTACGTGGTCATGGAGGGTCCCGCCTTCTCCACCAAAGCTGAGTCGCAGATGTATCGTTCCTGGGGTGCAAGCATCATTGGCATGACTGCTCTGCCTGAGGCCAAGCTTGCACGAGAGGCGGAGATTTGCTACGCCACTCTTGCCTGTGCCACCGACTACGATGTGTGGCATGAGACGGAAGCCCACGTCACGGTGGAGATGATTATCCGGAACCTCCTCAAGAACGTTGCCAAGTCCAAGGAGGCTCTGCGGGTGCTCATACCCAAGCTGACGGGACTGGAGCGCACGTGTGAGTGCGAACATGCCCTGGAAAACGCAATCATCACGGCCACGGAACTCATACCCCGCGAGACGCGGGAACGCTTGCAGCCAATAATAGGCAGGTACATTTCATAGCTGCCTCATAGTTATATTGAGACTCACAAAGCAACGGGCACTGCCCGATAAGCACGGAGGAGGAGACGCGATGGCAGAACATGGACGACAGGAAGCTGGTGAGCCCTACCGCCGGATCTCCGTTGAGGAGGCCGCTGAGATGCAGAGCCAAGGGGCATTGATAATTGACGTACGCAACCCGGATGAATGGGCTTCCGGCCATGCGCGCGGGGCTATTCATATCCCCGTGGACGATGTCATCACGGAGGCGGAGGCGCGACTCCCCAAGGACAATGACCTGCTCTTCATATGCGCCGCCGGTGTCCGCAGCGGGCTGGCCTGTGAAATGGCCTCAGCCATGGGGTTTGACTCTGCGCATCTGTACAACATTGAGCAAGGCACTCCCATCTGGATTGACCACAATCTACCTACGGACCGTGGCTAATAAGCGTGTTCTGTAATGGCTGATTACCCCAACCTTGTACAAGCGCTGCTCCAACCTCGGGCGTACCGCCTTGAGGGCGTTATTCCTGATGGCGTTGAACTGGTGGAGACCCACGTCTCCTACCTGTTCCTCACGGGAGAGCATGTGTACAAGGTGAAGAAGGCCGTGAACCTTGGATTCCTGGACTTCACTGACCTGGAGACCCGCCGCCGCTTCTGTCATGAAGAGGTAGCGGTCAACCAACGGTTCTCGCCAGGGGTGTACCAGGGCGTGGTCACGGTCAACAGGACCGGTGGCGGAGTTGACGCCGTCACGGCACGACGTTTGATATACGAGGTTTTCGCTCACACCCTCGCCGCCTAGGCACGATGGTTGTGAGCACCGTTGGATAAAGAGCAATCGATACAGCAGGAGGAATACGTGCAAGTTAACGGCAAACGCGGAGACATCAAGGACACTTCACTGGTTGAAGAGGGTCTTCGGCTCATAGAGTGGGCAGGCAGAGAGATGCCGGTGCTCCATTTACTGAAGGAACGGTTCGCAAAGGAGAAGCCCCTGGCTGGCCTACGTATTGCAGGCTGTCTCCACGTAACAACTGAAACGGCCAATTTGGCGCTGGTCCTCAAGGCAGGCGGCGCTGATGTAACCATGTGCGCCAGTAACCCGCTGAGCACCCAGGACCCCGTCGCGGCGGCGCTCACCATAGCGGAGGACATCCCCACCTACGCCATCAAGGGTGAGGACACAGACACTTACTACTCACACATCAACGCGACTCTGGACACCAAGCCCCACATGACCATGGACGATGGCGCAGACTTGGTGGCGGAAATTCACACCAAGCGCACAGACCTGCTGAAAGACATTATCGGCGGGACGGAAGAGACCACCACCGGCGTCATTCGCTTACGCAGCATGGCCAAAGACGGTGCGCTCAAGTACCCAATTATCGCCGTGAATGAAGCCGACACCAAACACCTATTCGACAACCGCTACGGCACAGGACAGAGCACGCTGGACGGCATCACTCGCGCCACCAACGTGCTGTGGGCTGGTAAAAAGGTTGTGGTGGCTGGTTACGGCTGGTGCGGCAAGGGCATCGCCATGAGGGCAGACGGTATGGGTGCTAACGTCATTGTGACAGAGGTAGACCCCATCCGCGCCCTGGAAGCCGTCATGGACGGCTACCAGGCAATGACCATGGAGGAAGCGTCCAAGATTGGCGACATCTTCATCACCATCACGGGCGGCCTCAATGCCATAGACATGGCCCACTTCCAGACCATGAAGAGCGGCGCAATCATGGCCAACAGCGGCCACTTCAATGCGGAGATCAACATTCCCGCGCTGGAGGACGTGGCAACCTCTCACCGGAGCGTACGGAACATGGTGGAGGAGTACGTGCTGGCGGATGGCCGAAAGCTCTACCTGCTGGCGGAGGGCCGTCTGGTGAACCTGTCCGCAGCTGAGGGTCACCCCTCTGCTGTCATGGACATGAGCTTTGCCAACCAGGTCACGTCAGCGGAGTACATGGCCAAGAACAGCAAGAATCTCAAGGCTGGTGTCTACATAGTGCCTCGTGAACTGGATGAGGAGGTTGGTCGGCTGAAGCTGGCCGCTATGGGCATCAACATTGACTCCCTGACACCAGAACAGGACAAGTACCTCAATAGCTGGAACGTTGGGACCGTATAGGCGGACCGACCACCAGCAGACGCAGCATTACTTAGAAGGAGTACAGCCCAATGCCCGGAACAACTTTTGAAGAGGCGGCTTCCTACCTCTACTCATCAGAGTCCGTAACGGAGGGTCACCCTGACAAGGTGTGTGACCAGATCTCCGATGGAATTCTGGACGCCATCTACGCCCAGGACCCGGCAGCCCGGGTGGCCTGTGAGACGGCCACCACCACCAACCTGGTGGTCATCATGGGCGAAATTACCACCACGGCAAAGGTGGACTATGAGGCAATTGCCCGTCAGAAACTGAAGGAGATTGGTTACGACAACGCGGAGACGGGCATTGACTGGCGGACCTGTGAGGTCATTGTCCGCGTCCATGAGCAGTCGCCCAACATCTCAGCGGCGGTCACCACGGCCCTGGAACACCGTGACGGCACCACAACGATGACGGACGCTGAAGTGGACGCTCTGGGTGCGGGAGACCAGGGCATGATGGTGGGCTTTGCCTGCAATGAAACGGAAGAGTTGATGCCCATGACGCTATCGCTCTCTCACCGGCTGACACAGCAACTCTCCGTGGCCCGCAAAGAAGGCACCATTCCATACCTGGGTCCGGACGGTAAGTCCCAGGTCACAATAGAGTACCAATATGGGAAGCCCAAGCGCGTCCACACGGTGATCATCAGCACTCAGCATGATGACGGCGTATCCCTGCAGACAATCGAGAAAGACATCAAGGAGCACGTCATTGGCCCGGTGATTCCGGCCAACCTTTTTGACGAGTCCACTCGTATCCTGGTGAACCCTTCAGGCAAGTTCGTCATTGGCGGGCCTCACGGCGACGCTGGGCTCACAGGGCGGAAGATTCTGGTGGACACCTACGGCGGTGTGGCGCGGCACGGCGGTGGCGCGTTCTCCGGCAAGGACCCCACAAAGGTGGACCGTTCCGCTGCTTACGCGGCGCGCTACGTGGCCAAGAACGTGGTGGCGGCTGGTCTCGCTGACCGTTGCGAGGTCCAAGTCTCCTACGCCATTGGTGTAGCAGCGCCCATATCTGTGGCCGTGGAGACCTTTGGCACGGGCCATATCCCTGACACTGAGATTGTGGCCCTGGTGGACAAACACTTTGACCTGCGCCCCGGCGCCATCATCCGTGACTTGGACCTCCGCCGCCCCATCTACCAGCAGACTGCGGCTTACGGCCACTTTGGCCGACTGGACGTGGAACTGCCTTGGGAGCGCACAGATAAGGCGGGCATCCTCCGCAAGGAAGCCAAGCTGTAACGACTCAGGTCACTTCGCACATGAACCCAACAGAGTGAGCTCGTCATATGACGAGCTCACTTTTCTATACTCGTTTGCTGGCTTCACGACATACCTCTATACTGACCACGGCAAATCGATGGGATGTTGGCAGACACGCCGGCTTCTCTGGCACCGTTTCCCAATGACTCGCACCTAGGAGCGGTGAGCAGGTTGTAGGCGCAACCAATTAACTAGGTTAGAGGAGGAAAGAAATGGCAGTTCGAGTCAATGATGTGGCTCCGGATTTCACAGCGAAGACCAGTCAAGGTGACATTAAGTTTCACGACTGGATTGGCGATAGTTGGGCAATGTTGTTCTCTCACCCAAAGGACTTTACCCCAGTCTGTGCGACTGAGCTTGCATACGTCGCCAAGCTCAACCCAGAGTTTGAGAAGCGTGGCTGCAAGGTCATTGGGCTGAGCGTAGACAATGTGGAGGACCACCAGAAGTGGGCCGCGGATATCGAGGACATAGCTGGAACTAAGCTCACCTTCCCGCTCATCGCGGACGAGGACCTTGGTGTGGCGAAGTTGTACGACATGCTGCCCGCTAGCGACGCCAACTCTTCAGAGGGAAGGACAGCGGGAGACAACCAGACCGTCAGGACCGTCTACCTCATTGGCCCCGACAAGAAGGTGAAGATGAGTTTGACGTACCCCATGAGCACGGGTCGTAACTTTGACGAACTGCTCCGGGTGCTGGACTCAGCCCAGCTGACAGCAAACAACAAGGTGGGCACGCCCGCGAACTGGAAGAAGGGTGAGGATGTCATCATCCTACCCGCAGTAGACAATGAAGCTGCCAAGGAACTGTTCCCCGGCGGCTGGGAAACAGTGAAGCCCTACCTGCGGAAGGTTAAAGACCCCAGCAGCAACTAGGCTGACGGTAACGTACTAAAAAGCCCGCCTGCCTTTTGACAGGCGGGCTTTTTCTATCCCCGTTTGATAGCTTGACGTTGTCTCTCTATACTGGCCGCAACAGCCAACATCCGGCAACGTTTGGGAGCAGCAACATGAAGCTAGATATCCACGTCTTTGCGTCCGTGCCGTTGCTCTATCCTGACGATGCGGTACAAAAATTAGACCGATTTGCGAAGGTGCCGGAGGTCGTTGGCGTGGCGCAACGCCGCAACGCTGCTGGGGATAACAACGTAGGCTCCCCCATACCCGCCCGCGCCGCCTTCCGGTAGAATGGCCGCCATGACCAGCAATACGACCCCCATCAAGTTCGGCACCGACGGCTGGCGGGCGCTCATTGCCCGTGAGTTCACGTTCCTCAACGTGCGCGCATGCGCTGAGGGCGTATGTCGCTTGCTGAAAGAGCAGGGCATGGCTGACCGCGGCCTGGTGGTGGGCTACGACACTCGCTTTGGCTCACCGGAGTTCGCCGCGGACGTGGCCCAGGCTGCGGCGGGCAACGGCGTGAAGGTCTACCTGTGTAATCAGGTCACGCCCACACCGGTGGTGAGCTTCAACGTGCTGGACCACAAGGCGGGCGGCGCGGTGGTCATCACCGCCAGCCACAACCCCGGCCTGTGGAACGGATTCAAGTACAAGCCAGACTACGCAGGCAGCGCATCGCCGGAGATCATTGAACGCCTTGAGCAACACATTGCTGATGTGCTGCGAGAGGGCGCCGACAACGCCATATCACTGGACGCGGCCCGGCAGCAGGGGCTCCTTGAGGAGATAGAACCGGCGGCGGCGTACCTACAGAACCTTGGCTCCATTATTGACCTAGACGCCATACGCAACGCGGGGCTCCGTATAGCAGTGGACAGCATGCACGGCGCGGGCGCGAGCTACATAAGCGGCCTACTGAACGGCGGCTCCACCGTGGTCACTGATCTTCGGGCGAACCGCGACCCACTGTTCCCCGGCATGGACCAGCCGGAGCCCATCACCCACAACCTCCTGCCCACGGCGGAGGCCATGCGACAGGGTAACTTCGATGTGGCGATCGCCACCGATGGCGACGCTGATCGCCTGGGCGTCTTGGATGAGCATGGCAACTTCATCACCACATTGCAGACATTCTCGCTCCTATGCCTCCACCAGCTTGAGGTCAAGGGACAGCGAGGCCCGCTGGTGAAGTCGCAAACGCAGAGCGGCATGGTCGACAAGCTAGGCGAGCTTTACGGTGTGCCGGTACATACCACGCAGGTGGGCTTCAAGTACCTAGGCCCCGTGATGATGGAGGTGGACGCGCTGGCCGCTGGTGAGGAGAGCGGCGGTTACGCCTTCCGTGGCAACATCCCGGAGCGGGACGGCATTCTTAGCGGCCTGCTCTTCCTGGAACTCATGGTGCAGACAGGCAAGCGTCCGTCGGAGTTGGTGGAGTGGCTGTACGAAAAGACGGGCCCGTTCCACTACGACCGCTGGGACGTGCCGTTGGACCCGAAGCGCCCCGCAACGCTGAAGGGGATGCTGGACCAAGCGCCTCCCGCTATGCTTGCGGGCCTGCCGGTGCTGCGTCGCGACACCCTAGACGGCGTCTATCATGCCCTGGAAGGCGGCTACTGGGGCCTGGTGCGCTTCTCTGGCACGGAACCCTTGGTACGGCTCTACGCAGAGGCTGACAGCCCTGAGCGCGTGCAGTCTGTCCTTGGCGACATGCGTGACATGCTGGGGCTGTAACCGACCACGCAACCAATACCCTTTAATCAGATAGCGGAGGACTCATGACCACGTACAAAGTCATTGGCCAACCAGCCACCCGCGCCGATGGCCCACAGAAGGTGTCGGGCGAGGCCAAGTACACGGCAGACATTGAGCTCCCAGGCATGCTCTTTGGCAAATCCCTCCGCAGCCCCTACCCTCACGCCCGCATCCTGCGAGTGGACGCATCCAAGGCCAAGGCGTTGCCCGGTGTTCACGCTGTACTGACCGGCGCAGACCTCAAGGGTTACGTCCAGGGCAGACAGGTACGTGACATGCCGCTGCTGGCCCAGGGCATCGTGCGGTTCGCGGGGGAGAAAGTCGCCGTTGTGGCCGCAGAGGACGAGGATATCGCTCAACAGGCCCTTGACCTCATAGAAGTGGAGTATGAGGAGCTCACGCCCCTTCTAGACCCAGTACAAGCCATGGAACCATCGGCTCCGCTGCTACACCCGGATATGCTGAGCTACCAGGGCTATCTACGGCCCGCTGAACAACCCTCCAACGTGTTCTTCCAGCGCAGCTACGGCATTGGCGACCCCGGTACGGCCATGGCGGAAGCGGACCATGTCTTTGAGGCCACGTACACCACCTCCCGCACCCACCAGGGGTTCCTGGAGCCTCGCGCCTCTGTGGTCTGGGCCAAGCCCAATGACCGCGTCCAAGTGTGGGCAACCAACAAAGCGCCCCACGGCCTCAAGCTGGCTCTGTCAGCGGCGATAGGGCTGACTCCAGACGACATTGTCGTTAACCCAACGTTCGTCGGCGGCGACTTCGGTGCAAAGGCGCCGCCCATGGATGAGCCGCTCTGCTATTTCCTGTCGCTCCAGACTGGCAGGCCGGTCAAGATGGTAATGGACTACATGGAAGAGTTCATGGCTGGCAACCCGCGCCATGAGTCGGTCATGCGTGTGAAGACCGGCGTGAAGTATGACGGCACCATCATCGCGCACCTACAGGAGTTCATTTTCAACACGGGCGCATATGCGGGCATGATGCCGCTGGGCTTCCTGGCAGGAGTGGACCGCATTGCAGGCAACCTACGCATCCCCCACGCTCGGTTTGACGTGAACCACGTGTACACCAATAACATCCCAGGCGGTTACATGCGTGGCCCCGGTGAAGTGCAGGGCACCTTTGCCCTTGAGTCCCATATGGATGAGATAGCCCGCAAGCTGGAGATGGACCCGCTGGAGTTCCGGAGGAAGAACATTCTCCGCGACGGCGACCGCACGCCCATGGACGAACTCTTCCTGGATGTGCGCGCCCTGGAGACCCTGGAAGCAGCCGTCGCCGCCAGCGACTACGACAAGCCAAAGCCACCCAACGTCGGCAGAGGCATCGCCATGTGTTCACGGCCCGGCGGCCCTGGCGAGACCCACGTGATCATCACCCTGGAGCCGGGGGGTTCCGTTCTGCTGCAGACCCCCATCTTTGAGCAAGGCACCGGCACCTACACCATGCTGGGCCAGGTGGCGGGTGAGGTGCTGGGCATATCGCTAGACCATATCCACGTTGAGCCCATGGACACCGACGGCGTGCCCTTCGACTCAGGTGTGGCAGGCAGCCGTACCACGCGTATGGCAATCCCCGCCGTCTATGACGCCGCCCAGGAAGCCTTGGCAGGCTTGCTGGGGCTCACCGCTGAACTCACGGGTTGGCCTCTCGACCAGCTAATCAGCGAAGGCGGCCAGGTACAGCGGCAGGACACCAAGGAGTCGACGCCCTGGGCGGACATCCTCAGTCGTGCGCCTGACAAAGTCATCAGCGGTAGAGGCCATTCAAAGCAAGAGGGCCAGCCGGAGTACACCGGCTTCTGTGCGCAGGTGGCGGAGGTCCACGTGGACCCTGAAACCGGTCAGATCACGGTGTTGGGTCTGGTATCTGCCCATGACGTGGGCACCATATTCAGCCCCGTGGGGCATCAGGGTCAGATTAATGGCGCGGTGATAATGGGCCTGGGCTACACGCTAATGGAAGACTTGAAGGTGGAGGAGGGTCGCGTGACCACCCTCTCCTTTGGAGATGTGAAGCTCCCCAACATAGGGGACATCCCTCCGTTGAAGACGGTCCTAGTCACATCAGAAGGTGGTACGGGACCCTACAAGGCAAAGGCCATAGGGGAAGCGCCCATCATGAGCGTGGCACCGGCCATTGCTAGCGCCGTCCGCGATGCGACAGGCATACGCCCGCACCACCTGCCGCTTACAGCGGAGGTGATGCATCGCGAACTACGCGAACGTGGGGCGTAATGGTAGCGATTGCTACCGCTTGGTGTATTGAGGAGCGCGACGGGCCCGCTTGAGGCCGTACTTCTTGCTCTCTTTGATACGCGAGTCCCGCGTGAGGAAGCCGTGCTTGCGCAACTCCGGCCTCAGCGAAGGATCAGACACCAGTAACGCACGAGCAATGCCGTGGCGTATGGCGTCAGCCCAGGCGGATAGGCCACCGCCCTGGAGCTTCACCACCACGTCAAACCGGTTCTGGGTGTTGGGGATAGCAGTAAAGGGTTCCGTGGCACGGTTCTGCCAGTCCAGCCAGGGCAGCGCCTCTACCAGAGGCTTGCCGTTGACGGTCACAGTGCCGCTGCCGCCTGGGTACAGGCGCACGCGGGCGATGGCTGTCTTCCGCTTACCTGTCCCGTAGTAATACTGCTTCTGGGCCGTGGTCATAGACTACCCCTTGTCCTCGCTCTGTTCTGAGTCATCTGCTGTCTCAGCCTCGGCCTCTTCAGGCTCCGCGGGAGCCTCCACTGAAGCCTCAGGCTGTTCTTCTTCTGTTTCTGCTACTGGCTCTTCCGCCTCAGCAGCGGGTGCCGCTTCAGCTTCTGGAGCTTCCTCAACTACTTCAGCGGTCGCCTCTTCCGCAGTGGCTTCGGGCTCAGCAGGGGCTTCAGTAACCTCTACAACGGCCGTCTCCTCAACCTGCGGCTCAACTTCTGCGGCAGCCTCTTCAGCTGCGGCGCTCTTGGCCACCACTTGCTCCTCAGTCGCGGCTACTACAGCCGTGGCGTTCGCCTTCTCAGCGGCCCGCCGCGCACTTGCAGCCTTGCGGCGCTCAGACGGCGTCTTCCTGGGCGCAGTCCTTGGCTTGCCAAGGCCCGTGTTCACCTGAGCGGCGTGCGGGTGGTCTTCACCCTCATACACGTGCAGGCGGCCAAGCATCCGGCTGCCAAGCTTGTTGCGTGGCAACATGCCCTTCACCGCGCGTTCAATGACTCTACCGGGGTTCTTGTCCATCTCTGTTTCCAGGTTGGACGTCCGCAGGTTACCCACGTAGCCACTGTGCCGGTAGTACATTTTCTGGCTCAGTTTGTTACCGCTGACCTCAATTTTACTGGCGTTGACCACTACCACAAAGTCGCCGTTCAGCCAGTGACGGCTGTACTGCGCTTTGTTCTTGCCTTGCAGCATGCCCGCCACTGATACGGCGAGATGCCCCAAGCGCTGGCCCTCAGCGTTAACCACATGCCATTTGGATGGCACTTGGGCCGGCTGCGTGTGCTTTGTTATCCGTGCTCCTAGCATGGTCCCTCGGAGGAAAAGTCCTCATATTTTACGTTACGGAGGCATAGTCCTTGCGGTGGGAGGACCCAGTGGGCAGCCCCCCTCTTTTCCGACTCGGCCAATGCCTCAAAATCCGCTTGTTTCAATTTGCCCAGTCCCACATTCAGGACTGCCGCTGTCATTCGACGCACCTGCTGCGGCAGGAAGGCGTTCCCCTCAACTTCAAGGTACACCGTGTCGCCTTCACACCAGACCGCCGTGCGGTCCATGCGCCGTACCGTACTCTTACCCTCGCCTGGGTCTCCTGAGAACGGAGCGAAGTCTCGCGTCCCTTCCAAGTACCTCAGTGCCTTGGCCATGGCCTGCATGTCCGGCCACTGACCAATTATGTAAACGTGCCTTCTGCGGAGTGGAGACTTTCCCCTGCGCACCACCATGGTATACCGATATACCCGGCTTGTGGCGTGACGCCTTGGGTCAAAGTCCTCAGGGGCCTCATACGCCCCCACCACTGCAATGTCCTCCGGCAGGTAGTAGTTTAACCCATGGTGGAACCGTTCCATCGCCAATGGGGACTCTGTCTGAAAAGCCACCACCTGTCCGCTTGCGTGTACTCCTGCGTCAGTCCTACCTGCGCCTCTTACCCGGGCCTCTTGGCCCGTGAGAGCCTTGATTGCCCTCTCCAACTCTCCCTGCACCGTCAGCGCGTCAGCTTGCCGCTGGAACCCGGAGAACCGCGTCCCGTCATACTCAAGCACCAGCGCAATATTCCGCGTCATTCCACTTAGGCCTATACCAACTCCAGCATGGCCATGGCAGCTGCGTCTCCCTTGCGGGGCATCAGCTTGTACATCCGTGTGTACCCACCGGGCCGGTCAGCGTACCGGGTTGCTAGCTCATCAAACGCCTTACGGACCGCAACTTCATCCGTCAGCTTGGCCAAGACCAGCCGACGATCATGAAGCGTTCCCCGCTTGGCCTTGGTAATAATCTCTTCAGTCACGCTGCGGGCTACCTTAGCCTTGGCCTGCGTGGTTGTGATGCGTTCTTTCTTAAGAAGCTCGGCAGCCAGGTTCTGCAGCATGGAATTGCGATGCTCTGACCGACGTCCGAGGGATTTTGTTGCTACGCGATGTCGCATGACTACTCCTCTTCCGCTTCGGCATTGGCAGCATCTTCAGTCTCAGTCTCTGTGCTGGGCTCGGCTTCCTCTGGCTGCTCAGATAAACCAGGGTGATGTATCCCCAGTTCGTCCAGCTTGTCTCGCAACTCATCCAGCGACTTCTCGCCGAAGTTACGGATGCTCAGAAGTTCCGCCCGACTCTTTTCAAGCACTTCACCCAGCTTGTGGATGGAAGCGCGCTTCAAGCAATTCAGGGTGCGGGCGGAGAGGTTCAAGCTCTCCACTGGCAAATTGTACTGGGAAGCAGGTATCGCCGATACCCAGG
>CAVOAJ010000020.1:0-14132 GCA_963693605.1 Dehalococcoidia bacterium
AGGCTCCATTGGCAAACCCCTGCCGGACGTTGAGGTGCAGATAGTGGATGAGGACGGCCAGGAGATGCCGTTAGGCCAGGCGGGGGAGATTGTGGCCCGTGGCCCGCGCCTCATGACCGGTTACTGGGGTGAGCAGGGGAGCACAGACCAGGTACTGTACGGCGGCTGGCTGCACACCGGCGACCTTGGCTTCCGTGACGAGGACGGTTATATCTACCTGGCAGGTCGTGCTAAGGACTTCATCAAGCGTGGTGGTGAGATGGTTGCGCCTGAAGAGGTGGAGAACGTCTTGCATGACCACCCTGGCGTGTCTGAGGCGGCGGTCATTGGCGTGCCTGACGACACCTGGGGCGAGCGCGTTCTGGCGATTGTGGTGGCGCGCCCCGGCGCTGAGCTTACAGAGGATGTGCTTATGGAGCACTGCTACAGGCACCTGGCCCGGTTCAAGAGGCCGGAGTCGGTGGAGTTCGTGACTGAACTCCCGAAGAACAGCCTGGGCAAGGTGCTCAAGCGGGAACTGCGGGAAAAGTACGGCGGTTAGCCTTTCACTCGTTGCCCGTGCCCAGCCCATTCGCGGTCACGCAGCACAAATTTCTGAATCTTGCCCGTTGATGTCTTGGGTAGGTCGCCAAACTCCACGTACTTGGGCGCTTTGAAGTGCGCTATGCGCTCCCGGCAGAACGCGATTATTTCCTCGCCCGTCACCTGAACGCCCTCACGCTTGACCACAAAGGCCTTCGGCACCTCACCCCACTTGGCATCGGGAACGCCCACCACGCACGTCTCCAGCACAGCGGGGTGCTCCATGATGACCTTCTCAACTTCCTGGCTGGAGATGTTCTCTCCACCGGAGATGATGATGTCCTTGGCCCTGTCCTTGATCTCTATGTAGCCGCTGTCGTGCCATACCGCCAGGTCACCTGAGTGGAACCATCCGGCACGGAATGCAATGGCCGTGCCCTCCGGGTCAGCGTAATAGCCGGACATCACCGTGTTGCCCTGCATGACAATCTCACCCATCGTCTCGCCGTCTTGGGGGACATCGTTCATCTGCTCATCAACCACGCGTACGCCCATCCCCGCAGTAACGTGCGGTACACCCTGGCGGGCCATTTCAAGCGCACGGTCGTCTGGTGACATATTGAGCCAGTGGGGCTGGATTTCGCACACCGTGTTGGGGCCGTAGGTCTCCGTCAGCCCGTAGAGGTGGTAGACGCTTGCGCCCATGGCCTCCATGGTCTTGATGACGTGAGGCGCAGGCGGTGCACCGCCGGTGGCAATGGTCACGCCGCTCAGGTCCTGACCCGCCGCGTCCGGTGATGCGTAGAGGGACGTCAGCACCGTGGGGGCGCAGCCAAAGTGAGTGATGCCCTCCTCACGGATGAGGCGGTAGATGTCATTGGGGTCAGCTCGCCTCAGACAGACGTGGGTGCCGCCCACCGCCGTTACCGTCCACGTGAAGCACCAGCCGTTGCAGTGGAACATGGGCACTGTCCAGAGATAGTTGCTGCGCCAGTTCACGCTCATCTCAATTGCGTTCCCCAACGCGTTGAGGTACGCGCCGCGAGAGTGATAGGCCACGCCTTTGGGGTCGCCCGTCGTCCCTGACGTGTAGTTGATAGCCACCGTATCGCGCTCGTCGTCCAGCGCTACGCGTGGCGTTAGCGGGTCGCCAGCCGCAATGAACGATTCGTAGTCTGGGCCTGGGATGTCGTCAGCCTTGGGCTGCGTGTCCACCACCTGCACGAAAGTCCCAATGTTTGGCGTTTCGCTCTTGACCGCCCGTATGGTGGCCGCGTACTCAGAATCGAAGATCAGCACCTTTGCGCCGGAGTGATTGAGTATGTACGACACCTCGCGCGGCCCCAGGCGCGTGTTGATGGCGACAAGCACCGCGCCCAAGTGCATAGGCCCGAAGTGACCTTCCAGCGTTGGCGGGAGGTTTGGAGCCATGTAGGCAACGCGGTCGCCTTTGCCAACGCCTGCTTGTTGAAGTGCTCCCGCCAGCCGGAGCACACGTTCACGGAGTTGGGCGTAGGTATAGCGGGTGTCGCCATAGACCACAGCCGTCTTGTCTGGGTAGACCATGGCGCTGCGGTCCAAAAATGTGAGGGGTGTCAGAGGTTCATAGGAGACACTGGGTTCCATCATGTTGCCTCTCGTTACCAACGCTCTAGCAGGTCGTGGCGATTCTACGTCGGGGCCGATGTGCGTTCAACTAAAGTTGCGACAAAGAGAAAGGCGCTCCATTAGGGAGCGCCTCGTGATGACTTTGCAATAGCTGCTTAGCAGCTAGGCCCACTCCATGCCGCCCCGTCGCCATTCGTAAATCCAGCCTAGCGTCAGCACAAAGAGGAAGACCAGGATGGCCATGAACCCGGTCCAGCCAAGCGCGTTGATGCGCGTGGCCCACGGGAACAAGAACACCACCTCAACGTCGAACAGGATAAAGAGCAGTGCGTAGCGGTAATAGCGGGCGTTGAACCGTTCCCACCGTCCGCCGCCAATGGTCTCCATCCCAGACTCATACGTGTCCAGCTTGATGGGGTTGGGCTTATAGGGCCGGATGGGGGTCCTGGAGAGCATCCAAGAGAAAACCAGCAGGCTGGTGGGGATGGTGACGGCCACCAAGGTGAGGATGAGGACTAGGCCGTACTGCCTGAAATAGTCGTCCATGATGGCTCTCTAGGAACGGAATAGGCCCATGCTAGGCTTGCCGGAGACCGTCGTCAATAGCGCGTGGGAGCAACTTAGCCTTCTGGTTCAGGCTCCAGGCTCTCAGCCAGCATTTCAATCAGGTCTCTTGTATTTTTCTTCTCTTCCATACCCTTGGCGCCAATGCCCTCTTGCATCATTTGCATACAGAAGGGGCATGAGACGCCCACTGTCTCCGCGCCCGTGTCCAAGAAATGGTCCGTGCGGATGTGGTTGATCCGCTGGCCCTCCTCTTCCATCCACATGCGCCCGCCGCCCGCGCCACAGCAGAACCCACGGTTGCGTGACCTGTCAGGCCCCATCTCTATAAGCTCCAGGCCAGGTATGGCGTTGGCAATTTCACGAGGAGGGTCATAGACGCCGTTGTGGCGGCCCAGGTAGCAGGAATCGTGGTAGGCCATGGTGGTCTCAATAGCGCGTACTGGGCGGAGGCGTCCATCACGGACAAGCTCTGCCACGAACTCCGTGTAGTGCTGTACCTCAAAGGAGCCGCCAAGCTGTGGGTACTCGTTCTTCAACGTGTTGAAGCAGTGCGGACAGAGGGTGACCACCTTCCGTACGTTGTAGCGGTTGAAGGTCTCAATGTTCTGCTGCGCCATGATGGTGTAGAGATACTCGTTCCCCATGCGGCGGGCGGGGTCGCCCGTGCAGGTTTCCTCCTCAGCCAGCACCCGGAACTTGATGCCCGCCACCTTCAATACTGACGCCATGGCCTGGGCAACCTTCTGGTTCCGAGGGTCCAGGGCCGGCGTGCAGCCCACCCACAGCAGTATCTCGTGCTCAGGGTCTTCCGCCATCGTGGTCACGCCGGTGCCTTCCATCCAGTCAGAGCGCGTGGCCTGGGTGCCGCGCCAGGGGTGACCTCGTTGTTCCATGGACGTTAGCGCGGCCATGGCCGTCTCCGGCACGCTGGCCTCCTCAAGCGTCAGGTAGCGGCGCATGTCCACCACAGTATCAATGTGTTCAATGAACACAGGACACGCCTCCATGCAGGCCCCGCATGTGGTGCAAGACCAGAGCACTTCCTGGGAGATGACATCGTGGATAAGGGATTTCTCCGCTGGGGGCGCTTCACCTTTACCAGCCTGGAGCAGCACTGGTGCGCGCTCCACCATGTAACTTTTCATGTCCTGGATGAGCTTGCGAGGTGAAAGTGGCTTGCCGCTGGCCCATGCAGGGCATTGGTCCTGACAGCGGCCGCAGTTGGTGCAGGCGTCCACTTCCAGCAACTGCTTCCATGTGAAGTCCTGAAGGTCCTGCGCGCCAAAACGCTCCAACTGCTCCAACTCCCCCATGGAGCGCAGCGCCCCCTTGGGCCGTGTGACGCTGGAGCGCATCAATGCGTTGATAGGGCTAACGAAGATATGCATGAGTGGGCCGAAGCGCACCGCCGCATAGACGAACGTGGCCGCCATCAGAGCGGCATGGAACCACCACAGCGAAAAGTGCGTGACCTCCATGGCCCACACGCTCATGCCAATGCCCCGTATGCCCAGTGCAATGACATAGCTGACGGGAGACCACGGCGCCCAGCCTGGGTTATAGAGCGCGCTGGTTGGCTCCATCTCCGTCGCGGCCATGCGGAGGCTCTGCAACAGGAAGCCGGTGACCACCATCGCCAGGATGAGGCCAATGAGCACGCCGTTTTCCATGACGGTGTTCAGCCTGGCGGGACGTTGGACATACCGTCGATAGAGGGCAATGGACAGCCCGATAAATAAGAAGCCGCCGCCAAAAATGTCCCACACAAACTCAAGTTGGAGGGACCAGTCCACCGTGAAGGGGCGGATGTTTAAGTACTGCTCAATGTTGAACTCCACCATGCTCAGCGTGGTGGCGGCAAAGAGCACCAGCATGCCCCAGAAGATGAAGAAGTGCATTGCGCCGGGGAGCCGCTCCCGCTTGATGAACCGGCGATGGCCAAAGCCATCCAGCATGAGCAGTCGCGCTCCTGCCAACAGTCGCTGGCCCCAAGGCCCCGTGTCGGGGTTCGGCTTGCCGAGTCGCCACATCTGTTGGCGCTTATAGAGTCCCCAGAGCACTGCGCCTATGGCGATTAGTGTCGTGGTATAGACAATGGCTCCCAATGGGTAGCCGATATTCCAAAAATCAGTGCGACCTACCAGCTCAGGCATGGGAAGCTCCGTGGAATAGATTGCTCCGGCAGGCCGTGAGTGTAGCACAGCTATACGCGGGCGATACATGGAACTTCCAGGCATGTGTCATCGTCTAGAAGGTAGGGCCGGTCTTACCGGCCTTGAGTGAACGAGAGGTGCTGTATGAACAGAAGAGTACAGTTGGCGATTAGCTTGGGCTTGGTGGCGATGGTCGCTGTAGGCTCAGCGGCGGTGGCGCTGACCAGAGATAAGCTCGGCCTATTGCCGGTGCGTTCCCAGTATGACATCGACCGTGAGGAGCCTCTCGTGGTGACGCTGGCGAGAGAAGACCTGGCGGGTCTGTTGGGCATAGATGCT
The DNA here is from genome assembly GCA_963693605.1 of Dehalococcoidia bacterium. Taxonomy (GTDB): domain Bacteria; phylum Chloroflexota; class Dehalococcoidia; order Lucifugimonadales; family Australimonadaceae; genus JAQBVZ01. The sequence goes on from CAVOAJ010000020.1 coordinate 5,190, forward strand.
AGCGACGTTTCAGTGCTCAGCATTGAGCCTGTTGAATGGCCCGACACCAGTCTGGGCAATCCGCAGCCGGGGTTGTTCTATCTTCAGGTCATTACGCCGGGATACAAGCTCATTCTTGAAAGTGCAGACTTCCCGTACACATACCACACGGACCTGAACCAGCATGTGGAGTTGGTCAACGGGTCAGAGCGACCTGCGGCCTAGGGACGTTCGCCAGCGTATTCCAAGGTCTTTTCAAAGCTTGTGCCGCCCTTCAGTGCGACCATGAACCGATACGTCCCGGTTGCTGGTACGCCCGTTTCCAGATAGCGCCAGGAATCGTCTGCTTGCTGAAGATACTGTAGCGAGTCGTCTGGGAACCGCACTGTGACATCAAAGACCTTGGCCAAGTCATCAGCCGTGGCGAACACGGAGAGTTCATAGCGGCTGTTCGCATGGATACGAATGGTTACGCCAAACTTGTCCTCTGGTCCCAGCGAAGGTATGTCGGGCAGAGCGCCATCAGGCGTAGGCGTTGGGTTTGGCGTGGTAGCGACTGTTGGCGTTGCCGTAGGTGTCGGCGCGGGGTCACAGGCGGCTAGCGCCAATAATAGGACGACTGCCAAAGCTAAGAGCGGTAGCATTCCATATTTCATAGTTGGCTCTAGCGCTGCCGCTCCACTTCAGCAAGGACGCTGAGCGCCAGATCAGGCTCAAGCCCTAATTCAATAGAGCGTTCTGCATCAGCTGCTGCGAGGTCATCCCTGAATTGGAATGCGTAGACTGCAGCGCGGTTTATGTAAATTTGAGCGTTGCTGGGGTCAATCTCTATAGCTTGGTTAAGATCGCGGAGCGCTTGGTCAAAGTCGCCGAGGCTCATGTATGAAACACCTCGGTTGACATAGATTTTTAGGTTTGAAGGGTTAAACCGAAGCGCTGCATCGAAATCAGGAATTGCCCTTCCAAATTCCTGAAGCGTCAAATAAACCGTCCCACGGACCTCATAGTATCTGGCGTTTTGAGGATCAAGCAGGATAGCCTCGGTGAAGTCGTCAAGAGCGTATTCAACTTCATCTAATGCGAGGTATGCAAAACCGCGTTCGAAATAAGCCCCTGGCGTTTCCCAACCAAGTTCAACGGCCCTATTGAGGTCATTAGTGCCGTCAATATAGCGGTCCTGGTCAACGTGTAAACCACCTCGGGCTTCGTAATATCGTCCACTCCTAGGGTTCAGGCTGATGGCCTTGTCGTAGTCCATCAGGGCAAGCTGTGGCTGTCCTTGGTTTTTGTGTAAGACCCCACGGTTATAGTAGGCGGATGCATGCTCCGGGTCTAGCGATATTGCTCTGCCATAGCCTTTTAGGGCTCGTTCAATGTCGCCGGAGTCGTCGTAGACGTTGCCTCGAAGGTTGAAGGTTTGAGGATTATCGGGATTGAGGGTTGCGGCCTTGGTAAAATCTTGAATAGCTTGCTCATACTCGCCAAGGCGATGGTATGCGAGCCCTCGGTTTGCATAGGTATTGGCGCTGTCCGGTTCAAGCCCAAGGGCTGCATCATAGTCAGTGATAGCCAGTTCAGACTGGCCCATATCGTCGCGCGTGTTGCCGCGGTTGACGTAGGCTGCTACAAATTGTGGATCTAGACGTATCGCCTCGCCGAACTCAAGGGCTGCTTGTTCCAGTAACCCTTGGTCGTAATACTCCATCCCTGCGTCGAAGTGCTCCTCGGCCTCAGTCAGCCCAAACTGACAACCAGTCAAGGCAACCAAAAACACCGAAATGAGTGCCAGCGTTGCGTTGAACGTCATGGTTGCTCCCTCCGGGAAAAAGCGAGCTATTACCCCAGCATCTTCTGAACGGTCACGCCTATCTCTCCGGGGCTGGGCGCTATGTGGCAGCCAGCCTCTTGCAGGACGCGCACCTTCTCGGAAGCAAGCGCTGCTGGGCCGGTGATGACTGCGCCCGCGTGACCCATGCGCCTGCCGGGAGGGGCCGTCTGGCCTACGATGAGCGCCGTCACGGGCTTGCGGACGTGCTCCTTGATGTACGCCGCCGCCTCCTGCTCCTTCATGCCGCCAATCTCGCCAATGAGCACCAGGGCTTCCGTCTCAGGGTCTTCGTTGAACAGCTTCAGCACGTCTACAAAGCTCGTGCCTGAGACCGGGTCGCCGCCAATGCCCACGCACGTGGACTGGCCAATGCCCAGCGTCGTTAGCTGGTTCACCGCCTCGTAGGTCAGCGTGCCGCTGCGGGAGACAACGCCCACCTTCCCCGCCATGTGGATAGCGCCGGGCATGATGCCCACCTTGCACTTGGCGCCGGGGGAAATGAGGCCGGGACAGTTGGGGCCCAGCAAGCGGGTGGCCTTGCCCTCCAGGTACCGCATCACATTGGTGGAGTCGCGGACAGGGACGCCCTCTGCTATGCACACCACCAGTGGAACACCAGCGTCGGCAGCTTCAAAGATCGCGTCGGCAGCGAAGGGCGCAGGCACGAACAACAGTGATACGTTTGCGCCTGTCTCCTTGACTGCTTCAGCCACTGTGTTGAAGACCGGCACATTGCCGTTCACCGTCTCACCGCCCTTGCCGGGCGTGACTCCGGCCACCACGTTGGTGCCGTATTCCGCACAGCGTTGCGCGTGAAAACCGCCCTCCCGCCCTGTGATGCCCTGAATCAGGATGCGTGACGATTCATTGACCAAGATACTCATTCGGTGTACTCCGTGTGAGTTGAAATTATGTGTCGATTACTTCGAGCCGACAGCCTGGGCTACCTCTTGCAGCGTGTCCACCAACTTGACGTTGAGGCCGGACTCCGCAAAGACGGCCTTGCCCTCCGGCACGTTTGTACCTAGGAGACGGGCTACCAACGGCGGCCTCCGTGTGGCCTCCTTGTAAGCCATGACCACGCCTCTGGCCACCACGTCACAGCGGAGGATGCCGCCAAAGACGTTGACCAGCACCGTCTCCACGTTGGGGTCTGAAAGCATCAGCGTGATGGCCTGGGCCACCTTCTCTTCATTGGCTCCACCGCCCACGTCCAGGAAGTTGGCAGGCTCAGCGCCAGCCGCCTTGATGGTGTCCATGGTTGCCATGGCCAGCCCCGCGCCGTTCACCATGCAGCCCACGGTGCCGTCCAGCTTCACGTAAGCAATGCCGCTCTCCGACGCCTCCACCTCAAGCCGGTCCTCTTGGTTCGTGTCGCGAAGCTTGGCCTCCTCCGGGTGGCGGAACATCGCATCGTCGTCAATCGTCATCTTGGCGTCCAGGGCCAGCAGCTTGCCGTCCTTAGTGACCACCAATGGGTTTATCTCAATCAGCGAGCAGTCCTTGTCCATGTACGCTTGGTAGCAGGCCACCACAATGTCGCTCAGGGGACGGACCAACGCTGCGGGCAACCCGAGGCTGTAGGCAATCCGACGCCCCTGAAAGGGCTGGACGCCAATGGCGGGGTCTATCGGCTCTAGCAGAACCTTTTCTGGCTCTTTCTGGGCCACCTCTTCAATCTCCATGCCGCCCTCTGTTGAGGCGATGACCACTGGCCGCTTGCGACCGCCGTCCGTGGTGATGCTCAGGTAGAGTTCTCGCTCCACGTCCACAGTCTGCTCCACCAGCACCTGGTGTACCGGCGCGCCCTGAGGACCTGTCTGGAACGTGACCAACGTGGTGCCGATGAGCGCCTTGGCTATTGCCGCCGCGTCGCCAGCGTTGGTCGAGACCTTCACGCCGCCTGCCTTGCCGCGACCGCCGGCGTGGACCTGAGCCTTCACAACGGCCCTGCCGCCTAGCTTTTCAGCCGCAGCCTTGGCCTCTTCAGAGGTGCCTGCCACGATGCTCTGCGGCACGGGTACGCCGTACGTCGCCAGAATGGCCTTGGCTTGGTATTCATGCAGTTTCATCTACGGGTTCTCCTACAGTGGTGATGCGTAAAGGTATGGCGGAGGGGATGGGATTCGAACCCATGATACCCTTGCGGGTATAGCGGTTTTCAAGACCGCCGCATTCGTCCGCTCTGCCACCCCTCCAGGGATGCTAACGACGACTGGGCCGCTTCTGGCCCTGCGAAAGTATCCTACCATCCGCTTGGGGCTCACCGCTATGCGCTTGGTGGCAATTCCCAGTCGTCACCCTTGAGCCGTGCAACCTCGGCCTCCAGCTCTCGCATCCGATCATTGATTGGCCACGATGAGAACGCAAACATGATAAGGATGACCAAATTGGCTATGGGAATGGTCATGACCAATGCAAGCCACGGCGTCCAGCCGACTCTGACGAAGATGCGCCACCATACGTAGGCGACCGCGGCTCCGAATATAGCTAGGGGAATTAGAACCTGCATAGCTTCTCCTTAAACGGCCACTGCCTTGCTCCGTGAGGTCACGCATTCTACACTTCGGCCCCTATCGTGACCCCTGGACGTCGAACTGACGGAGGCGGCTATAAGGCGAGACCTGCGCCCCGCTTTACGGAATAACGCGGTTGGTGTAGCTTTCCACCGGCGCATAGAGACCAAGAGCGCACTACGAGGAGGCAAACAGTAATGGCTAAAGAACAAGTATATGTTGAGAGTGGTCAGTCCCATGGCCAAGGTCCAGATGCGATCAAGGCTGCGGGCCTCATTTTCCTGGCGGCCGTCCGCGGCGTGAATCCTGCCACGGGCAAATGTGACACAGAGGACGTTGGTGAGCAGACTCGGTTCGCTATGGAGAACGTCAAAGCCGCCTTGGCAGCCGCTGGCGCCACCATGGACGACGTGGTACGTGTGGCCATTTACATGATTGACATGAACAACCGCGCCCCCTTCAACAAGGTCTACCGCGAGTACTTTACTGAGGACACGCTCCCTGCACGGTTCGCCGTCCAGACTGACGCCGTTGGTGGCACGGACCTGAGCAAGTTCACGCTTGAGGTCATAGCTGCGGACCCCAACTTCGGCAAGTAGGGCATAGGCCTCGTAGTACAAAAGGAGCATCATCATGGACTCCGTGATCATGCATGTGGATGAAGCGCGCTGGCTTCATAAGCAGGACACACCTCCCGGACAGCCGAGACCTTTGGGCCAACGGTTCATTGGTGACCTTGAAGCTGGGCCGTGGATTTACGTCAACAACCTGGAGCCCGGCCGCGTGGTGCCGCCGCACACGCATACGCAGAGCGAGACGTTCTACGTGGTGGAAGGCGATATCACGGTGGGTGACAGGGTCTGCGGGCCGGGGACTGTCGTTTACATGAAGGCTGGCACCGAGTATGGCTTCACGGTTGGTCAGAACGGCGTTAGTTTTGTAAACATACGCACCGGATTGGCACAGATGGCCGTTGAAGGGGCGACCGTAGACCCCTGGGAAGGCATAGGCCCTGCCTGACGACAAGGTTCTTACGATACTAGCGTCCGCTGCTATCGCCTAACCAGCGTAGGCAGCGGACGTTTTCTGTTTCGCAACCGCATTCTGGGAGCGCGTATGGAGAACGTAGTCGTTAACCGAATGACCGCCAATGAGCGCCGCGTGGTCGGGTACACCTCGGCGGCTCATGGCCTCAACCACGCCGTGGAATTGGTCTACGGCGCAGTTCTGGCCGTCATTGGCCTGCACTTTGGCGTGAGCCTCGTCTTCCTGGGCCTCATAGCCAACGTTACGTCGCTGACCTACGCCTTCTCTGCTCTGCCAGCAGGCGACGCCTCAGACCGCTTGGGCTCCAAGCGTGTGGTGGTGCTATCCATGGCTGGCTCCGGGGTGTTTGGCCTCTTGGCAGCCGCTTCCCCCAACATCTGGGTGCTTGCCGTGTCGTTAGGGGCCATGGGCATCATGGCGGGCATGTACCATCCCTCAGGCCTCTCCTTTATCAGCCGCTCCGTGCAGCAGCGCACCCGTGGCCTGGCCTATCACGGCATGGGCGGCAGTCTTGGCACCGCCGTGGCCCCGGCCGTCGCCGCATTGTTGGCTGGCATTTATAGCTGGCGAGCCTCTTTTGCTGTCTTTGCTTTACTCAACGTGGCCATCGCCTTGCTGGTCCAGTTCTCGTCGGTGTCTGAGGACACGCCTGGCAGCGGGGAGACGTCTGAAAAGACCGACGCTGCACCGCCGTCCACAAGGTCGCGCGCCGTGCCACTCACCCTCGTCTTTATGCTGAACGGCTTCTTTGGGTTCATCTTCCGTGGCACCGTGGTTTTCCTGCCCCTGCATCTGAGTCGCCGGTTGGGGTTTGACTTCTTTGGCCTGGAGCCCGTGGTCATTGGCGGCTCCTTTGCCACCGTGGCGCTGCTCTTTGGCATAGCAGGCCAGTACCTGGGTGGTGAGCTTGGCCATCGTTACAAGCGACAGGTGGTGGTGATACCGCTGACGTTGCTGTCCATGCTTGCGATGGTGCTTGTGGGTGCATCCACCGGCATTGCATTGCTGGCAGCGGCTTCAGCTTTTGTTTTGTTTAACTTCATGGCCGCGCCGTCCTACAACGCGCTCATCGCTGACTTTGCGTCAGACCGCTTTCATGGCCGCGCCTACGGCTTCACGTCCTTGGCAATCTTCGGCGTGGGTAGCTTTGCCGGCGGCCTGGGCGGCGTCATAGCGGAGAACCATGGCACGGAGTGGGTGTTCATTATGATGGCGGGCGTGGGCGGTATTGTGGCTGCGCTGGCGTACGTGCTCTACCTATACATCCGCGCTCACCCGGAAGTGATTGCGAACTGACCCCGCTTTATTCCCTCAGCCCCGCTTGCTGGACGGTGGCCGCCGCGCTCACCTGCTGGTGATATGCTCGCGCGCACTGAGGGCGAGTCGGGCTTCAACAACCTCGTCATGAACCTCTATCCCACAGGTTGGTCAAGGTGGAAGCTATGGACATTGAACAACTACGGCCACAACTAAATCAAGCACTGAAGCTTGTACGTAACAGAAAGAGCTGGTTGGAAGGGCTTGGTATCTACCAGAACCTTATCCATGAAAACCCAACTAATGTTGGATTGATTTTGACAGTTGTCGATGCTATTGCGGAAACAGTAACAAATGACAATATAGAAATCTTATTCAAATTTGTAGACCAAGCCGTTGGGCTGCGACCCAATGACCCTGACATTTTGTGTTACCGCGCCTTTTACAACAAATTGTATAGGAAGCGGCGAAGAGGATTGTACATTGAGTGGTATGCCCTAGCACGCAATGATTATCAATCGGCCTTAGCTCTGGACCCAAATCATGCCAAGGCGCTCCAAGGAATGGCAAAACTTCCTGATACACCCATGGAGTGAGGTGGTCCCGGTTGTTTGAACAGTGTAGGCCGTCGAGATAAGTGGATGCCCTGCCTGCTTATGCTGCCGTCGGCCTAGTCAGCGCGGTCAAGTAAAACTGGTCTGGCGTCTGGTGGTCAAGGCTCGAATGGGGGCGACGCCCGTTGTAGAACTCCAGGTATGCTCCGATCGACTTGCGCGCTTCGGCCACCGTCTCGTATGCCTTCAGGTACACCTCCTCGTACTTCACGCTCTTCCACAGTCGTTCGACAAACACGTTGTCCCTCCAACTGCCCTTGCCATCCATGCTGATGCTGATCCCGCTGTCCTTGAGCAGTCCGGTGAAGGCCTCGCTGGTGAACTGACTGCCTTGGTCCGTGTTGAAGATATCCGGAGGGCCATAGCGTGCCAGGGCTTCCTCCACCGCCTCCAAGCAGAACTCCGTGTTCATGGTTATCGACACCCGCCATGCCAACACCCTCCGGCTGAACCAGTCCATCACCGCCGCAAGGAAGACGAAGCCCTCGCCATCGGGATGTACGTGATGTCCATCGCCCAGACCTGGTTCGGGTGGTCAACACGCAGTCCGCGCAGCAGGTACGGATGGACCGTGTGGTCGGGATGCCGCCTGCTAGTGTTGGGCTTCCGGTATAGCGCCTCGATACCCATCCGCCGCATCAGCGTGGCGACATGTCTCCGGCCGCAGAGAGCACCTTCCATCCGCAGCATGTCCCGCATCATCCTGCTGCCCGCAAACGGACGCTCAAGGTGCAACTCGTCGATCCGGCGCATCAGACCAAGACGGGCTTCGCTGACCGGACGGGGACGGTAGTACACAGACCCGCGGCTGAGCCTGAGGGCTTTCGCCTGCTTGTAGAGAGGCAATGCGTGGGTGCGATCTATCATCGCTTTACGCTCAACAGGCCGGCCTTGGTGAGCGCCGATTCTAAAAAATCGTTCTCCAGTGCCAGTTCGCCGATCTTGGCATGAAGTACCTTGAGGTCAACTGGTGGCGGGTCATCCTGCGCAGGCCGGGCGAACACCTCTTCCGCCCGCTCCATAAGCTGACCCCTCCACTGGTTGATCTGGTTCGGGTGGACGTCAAAGCGCTGGGCCAACTCCGCCAGCGTGACCTCTCCCTTGATGGCTTCCATCGCCACTTTCGCCTTGAAGGCGGGTGAGTGGTTCCGCCTGGTTCTCCTAGTCATATTCCTGCTCCTTTGTTGTTACGGGCAACATCATGCCCGATCGGAGCAGGGAATCCACTTATCCACACTGTTCAGTTTTCCGGAGCCACCTCTCTATATAGACGGTGGCAATACGATTCAGCGGTTTCTTAGTGCGGGCCTGATTCAGCGGATTATCATCACCGTAATCCCGGTGCTCATTGGCACCGGCATTCCGCTTTTTGGGCCACTACAGCGTGACATTACGTTGCGCCACTCGGAAACGCAGCAGTTCCCTTCAGGGTTTGTTCAAAGCGAGTACGAGGTAGTGCCTTAACCATGGCTTAGTCGCTACCCTTCTCTCTAGCAGTACTTTTTAGTAATAAAGACACATCGTTGTATGTAACTATCTAGGGATGGATTGAAATGCTGTGGAATTATCTCATTGATGGGATAACTGTCCTTTGGTTGGGAATATTTATAACTGATTTGATCTCTCCTTTAGGCGAAGCCGGAGGAGTGGTGATGTTAGCTTTTATTCCTGTATATGTTGCTGACTTAGGGGTACAGTATCG
>CAVOAJ010000021.1:0-13958 GCA_963693605.1 Dehalococcoidia bacterium
CCCCATGCTGCTAAAGCGTGGTATTGAGGCAGCGGTTGCCATTGTGAAGAAAGAGATTGCTAAGCAGTCCACGCCCGTACAGGGCAAGGACCAGATAGCCCAGGTGGCCTCCCTCTCCGCCCATGAAGCAGAGATTGGCAACCTCATTGCTGAGGTTATGGAGAAGGTTGGTAAGGACGGCGTTATCACCGTGGAGGAGTCCAAAGGGCTCCTGTATGAAGTTGAGTACGTAGAGGGCATGCAGATTGACCGCGGTTACATCTCTCCCTACTTCATCACCAACTCGGAGCGGATGGAATCCGGCATTGACGACCCGTACGTTCTGATTACCGACAAGAAGATCTCCGCAGTCAACGACCTGCTCCCTGGCCTGGAGAAGGTACTCCAGATCACCAAGAACGTAGTCATTATTGCGGAAGACATTGAGGGCGAGGCTCTGGCCACTCTGGTGGTCAACAAGCTCCGTGGCACGCTGAACTGCCTGGCCATCAAGGCCCCCGGCTTTGGCGACCGACGCAAAGAAATGCTCCAGGACATTGCCATCCTCACCGGCGGCACTGTCATCAGTGAGGAGATTGGTCGCAAGCTGGACACTATCACCGTGGAGGACCTTGGACGGGCACGCCGCGTGGTGGCCACCAAGGAAGACACAACCTTCGTCGAAGGCCACGGCACTGAGGAGAGCATCCAGGACCGCATCCGGCAGATCAAGGCCCGGATTGAGGACACCACGTCCGATTTCGACAGGGAGAAGCTGCAAGAGCGGTTGGCCAAGCTTTCCGGCGGAGTTGCCATCATCAAGGTTGGCGCAGCCACTGAGGTGGAGTTGAAGGAGAAGAAGGCCCGCGTAGAAGACGCTCTCTCCGCCACCCGAGCCGCTGTTGAAGAGGGAATTGTCCCCGGCGGAGGGGTTGTCCTCATCCGTGCGGCTGAGGCTCTCACGCCGAAGAACCTCTCTCACCTAGCAGGAGACGCCATGACCGGCGCCATGATCGTCAAGAAGGCCGTGGAGGAGCCTCTACGCCTCATTGCCGCCAACTCCGGCGAGCCTGCGGACGTGGTGGTTGACACCGCCAAGAAGTCCGAAGGCGACTGGGGCTTTGACGCTGAAGACAACGTCTGGGGCCACATGCTCGAACGGGGCATTGTGGACCCGGCCAAGGTCTCCCGTGCAGCCCTGGAGAATGCAGCCAGCGTGGCCGCCATGGTCCTCACCACTGAGGCCCTGGTAACCGACCTGCCCGACAAGAATGACGCAGCAGCCGCTGCAATGGGCGGACACATGGACCACGACTTTTAGGCTAGAACAGCCTTACGCCACTTAGGTAAAAAGAACGCCCCGGTTAGCCGGGGCGTTCTTTTATTACTCCACATTATTCCCTCAAAACTCTCTTTCTTGACAACCCCTCGCACTTGGCCTGACTATATGAAGCATGAATGGCATAGCGGAGATCATCATTAACAAGCCCATCCACCAGGTGTGGGACTTCCTCGCAAATGTTGAGAACATGGCTAAATGGGGAAAGGGCACTAGCGAATCCAGGCTGACCTCATCAGGCCCTATCGGGATTGGGTCGACTATTGCTGGCAAGTATTCATACCGCAACCGTACCTCTGACCTCGCCTATGAGGTCACGGAGTTCCAACCTCCCCACCGCCAGGCTATCCGTTCCACCTCAGGCCCTTTCCCCTTCTCCTCAGTCATTGAGCTTGAGACGGCACAAGGTGGAACACGGGTCGTGAACATCATCGACGCAGGCTCCGACAGCAAAGTCACGACGGTGATCTTCACCCTGTTTGGCCCCTTCATCCACATGATGATGAACCGGCAGGTCAAGAAGGAATTGAGGGTGTTGAAGTCCGTGGTAGAAGCAGAAGATGCTCAAGCCACGGCACCTCCTGCGCAAGCAACGGGTGTAGTCGCAGAAGCCGCCCTCGAAGAGGCTGCGCCCTCAAATGTGGAGGAGCCTGCAACAAAGACAGCCGCCGCTCGGCGCAAGCCTGCTGCAAGCCGGGCCAAGGCAATTACTACTGGAACGGTTCGCAAGCCGAAAGCCGCCCCCAAACGAACCTCCTCCACCGCACGGCCAGCGCGTACACGGAAAGCACCGCCCAAAGAAACTGACTAAAGCGCCAGCGACCAAATACTGCCGAATAACCAAGGCACGAATAGAAAAGAGGCCCAACCACTATGGCTGGGCCTCTTTTATTTCAATCTCTCTCACGTGAGACGAGCTAACTGGCGCAGCGTACCCTACGCTGCCAGTAGCTTTCGGAACCGCGCCTCGGACCGATACGGCCCCACAATGGCCAAGCTGTATGTCTCTGGCACAATGAGTTTCCTGGCAACCTCTGTTATCTGCTCTGCCGTCACTTGGTTCAACCGCTCAACAACCTCATCCGGGCTCAGCACCCGGTCCAAGAGTATCTCCTGGCCGCCCATCCATCCCATCACCGCCCGCGTGTCCTCCATCCTAAGCAACATTCGACCACCCACGAACGACTTGGCGTTAGCCAGCTCCTCCTCAGGGATGGTCTCTTTAATATTTTTAAGTTCACCAAGGATTGCTTTCACCGCTTCATCTGTCTTGGTGGGGTCAACGCCGCAGTACACCACAACAGCCCCCGTGTCACGGTAGTGTGCGGAGCCGCTGTGGACTGCATAGGCCAACCCACGCCGCTCTCTAACCTCCATGAACAATCGACTGCTCATTCCTTCACCAAGTACGGTGTTGAGCAGGTCCAGCGGGTACCGTTGGTCATCAACCATTGAGACCCCAGGGAAAGCAAGGCACACGTGCGCCTGGTCTGTTTTACGGTTCTCAATAGCTACGCGCACCCCTACCGGCGCCTCACGGACAGACTCCATGCTCAGCGAATCGCCCTGCTTCCAACCCTCCACCAGGGCTCCAACAGATTCTACGACTTCCTGGTGTGTTACGTTGCCCGCTACAGCAATGACAGTGTTGTTGGGGCGGTACTGGTTCTGCATGTATTTGGAGAGCATCTCTCTGGATATGCCCATGACTGATTCTTTACTGCCACCCACATCTCTTCCCATGGCCTGGGAGGGCCACAGCGTCTCGTCAATCAGGAGGTCCACGCGGGCATCTGGCTGGTCATTGGTCATGGCCAACTCTTCCAAGATAACGTTGCGCTCCCGCTCAATCTCATCTAATGGCATGGTTGGGTGCAGCACCATGTCAACCAGCACATCCAGGCCCAATTCAAAGTTAGGACGCGCCACCTTGGTCCAGTAGACCGTTATCTCCCGGTCAGTGCTTGCGTTAAGCATGCCACCCACCGACTCGATAGCGCTGCTGATCAGACGGGGTTCAGGCCGCTTCTCCGAGCCTTTGAAGAGCATATGCTCCAGAAAGTGGGAGGCTCCAGCATGAGCGTCATCTTCATACCGTGAGCCTGCGCCCACAAAGATGCCTATAGATACGGACCGCGTGTGCGGCATGTTGGAAGAAAGCAGCCGCAGGCCGTTGGGAAGTGTCGTGCGTTCGTACAAGTATGTCCTCCGTATGTAGGCCGCCGTCTCTCCGACAGCAGCCGAAAGCTATTGTAGCGGAATAGGAGAAAGAGGGGGTCGATTATGGATACGACAGGCTACCCGGTGATGGGTTCAAGCCGCTGGGCGCCCATATAAGACCAGAGTACCTCCGGCAGATCTACGGAACCATCAGCCTGCTGGAAGTTCTCAAGGATGGCAATGATGACCCGAGGCAATGCCAGCCCTGAACCGTTTAGCGTGTGGACGAACTCCGGCCGCGCGCCCTGTTCACGACGGAAACGGATATTGGCCCGCCTAGCCTGGAAGTCCGTGCAGTTGGAGGATGAGCTGACCTCCAGCCATTCTTCAGAGCCGGGTGCCCACATCTCCAAGTCATAGCTTTTGGCGGAGGGGAAACCCATATCAGCAGTGCAGAGTTGCAATACCCGATACGGGATGCCAAGGCCTGTGCACACGTCCTCAGCGTGTCCGCGTATCGACTCCAGAGTAGCGGCGGACTCCTCCGGGGCGACGAACTGGTACATCTCTACTTTGTCGAACTGGTGGACCCGCTTAATGCCACGAGTATCGCGCCCAGCCGCCGCCTTCTCGCGACGGAAGCACGGCGTGTGGGCCATATACCGCAGCGGCAGCGAGCCCAGGTCCAATATCTCATCCCGATGGAAGTTGGTGATAGGGACCTCAGCCGTTGGGATGAGCCAAAGGTCGTCTTCCTCATCGTGGTAGAGGTTGTCGGCAAACTTGGGCAAGTTGCCGCTGGCCTCCATCACCTCTCGCCGCACCATGTAGGGCAGGCCCAACTCCTTGTAGTCGTGCTGCGTACGATGCAAGTCCAGCATCCAGGTGATAAGCGCTCGTTGCAGCCGGATTCCCGTCTCCAAAAAGACGTAGAACCGTGCGCCGGAAAGCTTTGCGCCGCGTTCCAAATCAACGATGCCGAGAGACTCCGCTAGGTCCCAATGCGGCAGGGGTGTGAAGTCAAACTGACGACGCTCCCCTTCTTCCCGCAGCACCACGTTGGCTGATTCATCAGCGCCAACGGGGACGTCATCCGCGGGCAGGTTGGGTATGTTGAGCATAAGCTCTCGCAACGCAGCCTCACGCTCCCGCGACTCCACCTCAACCTGCTGGAGCCGGTCACCCAACCGACGTACCTCTTCCTTTTTGCCCTCTGCCTGTGCAGGGTCCTGGCGCATCATCTGGCCGATGGCCTTGCTGGCCTCATTCCGCTGCTGGCGGAGCTCGTCACCTTCATGGACAAGCTGACGCCACGCCTCATCCAGTGCCAGCACCTGGTCCACCACAGCCGGGTCTTCCTCACGGCGCGTGAGGCGTTCACGTACAAAGTCAGGGTCGCGTCGTATGAGGTCAATGTTGAGCATGGCGCAGGCGGTCTCCGTCTCGCTCTAGAGTATGTTCCGTATCTGAGGGAACAGTACCACATCACGGATGCTGCGCTGCCCGGTGAGAAGCATAACCAGACGGTCAATGCCCATGCCAAGGCCGCCGGTGGGCGGCATGCCGTGCTCCAAGGCCACAAGGAAGTCCTCATCCATGCGGTCCAAGTCTTCTCCCTGATACCGCTTGCGTAGCTCTTCCTGTGCCTCCAAACGCTGCCGTTGCACTACAGGGTCGTTCAGTTCAGTGAAGGAGTTGGCTATCTCCATGCCCCCCGCGAAAGCCTCAAACCGCTCCGTCAGGTGTGGGGCGTCGCTCTTGGCCTTGGCCAGAGGCGACATCTCCACGGGATAGTCGATTAAGAACGTTGGCTGGATGAGGCCGGGCTCGACGTACGTGCTGACCAGCTTGTCGATGAGTCTGCCACGACTCTCGCCGTAGGTTACTGGCACCTCTGATTTACGCAGACGTTCCGCCAACGACTCTGCATCTGGATAGTCGTTGATATCGATGCCGCTATGGGTCTTGACCGCCTCAAGAAGGGACAGCCGAGACCACGGCGGCGTGAAGTCTATTTCATTACCGTCAAAGGTCGTGGTGATGGAGCCAACGGCCGTCAGGGCAACGGTGGACACCATCTCCTCCACCATGGTCATGACCGTTGTGTAGTCTGCGTAGGCCTCGTAACTCTCCAGGAGAGTAAATTCTGGGTTGTGATCCTGGTCTATGCCCTCATTGCGGAACACGCGGCCTAGCTCGTACACCTTGTCGATACCACCAACGATGAGCCGCTTGAGGTAAAGCTCTGTGGCAATACGCAAGTAGAGCGTGCGGTCTAGGGCGTTGTGGTGGGTCTTGAAGGGCTGCGCCATGGCGCCGGCGGGGATTGGTACAAGTACGGGCGTGTCCACCTCCAGGAACCCGCGGCGGTCAAAGAACCGGCGGATGCCTGCGATGATGCGGCTGCGCATACGCATGATTTCCAGCACGTCCCTGTTGGACATCAGGTCAAGGTACCGCTGCCGATAGCGCTTCTCCTGATCCTGTAGGCCGTGCCACTTCTCTGGAGGCGGACGGACGGCCTTGGCAAGCACCGTCAACTCACGGGCCGCCAGAGAGACCTCACCGGACTTGGTCCGCATGAGGGTGCCCTTCACGCCAATAAAGTCCCCCAGGTCCAGCTCCTTGATGAGCTCATACTGATCACTGAGTACGTTGCGCTGGAGGAAAATCTGGATGGAGCCGTCGCCGTCCAGGATATCGACAAAGCTGGCGCGCCCCATGTCACGCAAGCGAGTGATGCGGCCGGCAAGGGTGGCTTTGGGCGCGACGCTGGGGTTACGGGCCTCCGCCCGTTCAAAGCGCAGCACCGCCGCCTTTGTGGTGTGAGTACGGGTGAACCGGGGTGGATAAGGGTCCACGCCTCGTTCGATAAGCCGCGCGAGGTTGGCACGGCGGTTTTGAATCAGCTCATCGCCGCGCTGTGTCATCTCTCAACCGTGTATTCCTGATAATGGGTGGGTTCTGTAAAAAACGCGGACTTGGGACTGGTTGAACGCCTTTCGGCTAACTAACCTTCAATATTTTGATTGCCTGCGTCCCTGATGGGGCCTGCACTTCTACCTCATCACCTGCGCGCTTGCCCAGCAACGCTTTTCCAATGGGTGACTCATTGGAAATGAGTCCATCCGCAGGGGCTGACTCAACACTGCCGACGATAGTGAATACCTGATGCTTCGTGGAACTGCCAAGCTGGACAGTCACCTTTGAGCCCAACTCCACGATATCTGAAGACCCCGCCTTGTGGTTGGGGATGATAGCCGCATGATTGAGCATGCTCTCCAAGGTATGGATACGGCCCTCAACAAAGGCCTGCTCGTTCTTGGCTTCTTCATAATCAGCGTTATCCACCGCGCCGCTGATATCTTTGGACTCCTGAATGCGCGCGGCAACCTCATTCCGACGGACATTCCGCAGGTGCTCCAGCTCCTCTTCAAGCTTGTGGTGCCCCTCAGGCGTTAGGTACGTCCGTTCTGTGGTCATGGCTCCCATTCTCCAACGCGGTGTTTGGAAAGGACCAGCACCTTCAGGCAAAAGAAAAAGACTGAGTGCACGTCCAGATTTATTACCTAATCCAGACCAATTGCGCCTCATGTCGTATTAACTGTACGCCGCAGTGACGAAGATGTAAACGAGATAAAGCTGTAAACGGCTTGGTGGCCTGGTTCCAGACAGGTGCGCAGTGCGCCTTCGGATGCGTTTTTCGCATCTCTATTGGGCTGGTCAATTTACTAATCTTTGTTTTAAACAAGTTCTATGCTATTGACCAGGTTTCAGCTACTGTGTAATGTAGTAACTCGCTCGTAGTGGCTTGGTTGGAGTCTGGAAGTAGTCAGCCCAACGAGTACGAAGAGGGCTTAGACATGCGTGTGGTCGGTGGTTCAGCCCGGGGAGTGCCGCTACGCACTCCAAAGGGGCCGGGAGTCCGGCCCACCATGGACAGGGTCAGGAGTGCGCTCTTTAACATTCTGACGCCCTTGGGTCTGGAGGACGCGGCAGTGGCCGATTTCTTTGCAGGCACAGGATCATTGGGCATAGAGGCCTTGAGCCGCGGAGCGGCCCACGCTGATTTTGTGGAGGCAGACGCCCAACAATGCGCCGACATCCGTGCGAGTCTGCAAGCTACCAAGCTCATTGACCGTGCAACGGTCTTGCACTCCACGGTAGAAAAAGCGCTGGAGCGTATGAACAACAAGTACGACTTTATCCTAATGGACCCGCCATACAGGGACCCGTTCCCTGCCCACGTACTGCTGAAGCTCCAAGAGCGCAGATTGCTTGAGACCAACGCGGTGGTGGTGGTTGGGCACGCCAGCCGAAACGCTCCCCCCGCTGGCGTAGACAAGCTGGCGCTCTGGCAAGACCGCCGCTATGGAGACTCCTCATTGGCCATGTTCACGCTTGAGCCAGTAACGGAGAAATCGGGAGAGAGTGCATCATGACCACAGCCATTTATCCGGGGCGCTTTGACCCGGTGACTCTTGGACATTTGGACATCATCAGGCGTGCGTCTAAGTTGTTTGACCGCCTTGTGGTAAGCGTATTTGAAGCGCCGGAGACGTCCACGCTCTTTAACAACCAGGAACGGCAGGACCTTATCAAAGAGGTCACGAAGGACCTAAAAGGCGTGGAAGTGGCCAGCTTCAGCGGGCTGGTGGTGGACTACGCCAAGGCCACTGGCGCGCAGACCATTGTCCGAGGCCTGCGCATGAATACGGACTTTGAGTACGAGTTTGAGATGGCACTGATGAATCGCAAACTGTCGCCGGACATTGACGTGGTGTGTTTGATGACCAGCCTGGAATATTTGTACGTTCGTGCAAGCTTGCTGAAGGAGGTTGCCCGTTTGGGTGGCGAACTCAGCGGACTTGCTCCGAGCAACGTTATAGCCGCATTGAAACAGCGGCATGGCAACTAGCCCTATAAGGGCCAAGGAGGTGTCACGTGGAGATATTGGATCTAATCAACCAGCTTGAGGCTTTGGCATCAGCAGGCAAGAAGTTGCCCATGGGCAGAAAGCTCGTGGAAGCTGACCGGCTGCTGGAGTTAGTAGACCAGATGCGGCTTGCCGTGCCCCGCGCGGTCCAAGAAGCCGAAGAGGTGCTGGACAAGCGAGAACAGATACTTACTCAGTCTGAGATTGACTCCAAGCGCATCCGCGCCGCAGCGGAGACTGAGGCCCGCAGTCGACTGGAAGATGGTGAGCTGGTCAAGGCTGGCAAGAAGCAGGCCCAAGAGCTCATTGCAGAGTCCCAGTCCAAGGCAACCCGCGTCCTTGAGCAGGCTGAAATAGAACTGCGCCAGCGCAGTGATGCGGCTGACCAGTACTCCGCCAAGGTTCTCCAAGAATTGGAGGAAGAGGTGGCCAAGGTCCACGCCACCATTCAACGTGGCCTGGATGCACTAGGCCACCGGGGGTCTCAGTCGCTGCCTAAAGAGGAATCAGCCGCTATCTCGTAAGCGGCTCAGGGTTGCAAAGGATGCCTCACACACGGAACTGCGGCGGGTTCACCACCCCGGTGGTATATAATGCCCGCCGCATTCCCTAGTCTACCGCTGTGAGGTTTTCCCATGGATTCAACCAAAACCTTAGCTACGTTTGCCGTTGAGACGCCCATCAACCGTATACCCGGTTGGACTCTCCACGAAGCAAAACGTTGCTTCATCAACTATCTTGCCGTGTCTCTTTACGCCACGTTCTCCACGCCCTCCAACATCCTGGCGGAGTGGCTCCAGGAGGAGGGCGGCACACCACAGGCAACCGTCATAGGGCGTGGACTGCGGACAAACCTGCGTAACACCTCCCTCCTCAACGGCTACCTAGCCCACCTAGAAGACTACGACGACACCCATTTCCCAACGGTAATACACCCCAGTGCGGTGGTGTGGCCCGCTGTGTTTGCCATAGCAGAGTCCCGCAAGCTAAGCGGCTCCGATGCTCTTGTCGCCTTCGTTTTGGGTGTGGAAGCGTGCTGTAGAGTCTCCCTCTCCGTTCACCCGTGGCACTATGACCAAGGGTGGCACATCACCAGCACCGCAGGGGTGTTTGGCTCAGTGGTGGGCGCAGGGCGTCTCCTTGGCCTCTCAGTCCCGCAGATGACCCATGCACTAGGCATAGCGGGAACCCAGGCCCTGGGATTGCGTGAGTCCTTTGGCACCATGGCCAAAGCCTTGCACCCCGGTAAGGCCGCCAGCGCTGGACTGGAGTCAGCCGTTTTGGCTGGCAAGGGGTTCACCGGCGCTGAGACCATCCTGGAGGGCCGCCGTGGCTTCTGGGAGGTTATGTCCAGTGCAGGGCATGACGAGTCTGCAATTTCAGATGCGTTGGGTGAACGCTGGGAACTGAAGAACAATGGCCTGAAGCCCTACTCCTGCGGCGTGGTTAGCCATCCGTTGCAAGACGCAGTGATTTCCCTGCGCAACACTCACAACATCCAGCCAGGCCAGGTGCAGGCAATCCACGCCCGCACACACCCACTGGTGCTGGAACTGATCAACCGCCCAGAGGCCAAGACTGGCCTGGAGGGTAAATTCAGCTTCCAGCACTCCGTCGCGGCGGCGTTGGTGGATGGAGCGGGATACCCATCCCAGTACACCGACGAACGTGTCGCCGACCCAACAATCGTGGGTGTGCGAAGCAAGGTAACGGCAACCTCCGACACCTCACTGGGCGAGGACGAAACGTACCTCACCATCACACTGACCGACGGACGCACGCTTGAGCAGCATGTGGCCCACGCCACCGGGTCACCCGGCAACCCCATGACTGACGAGGCGCTGGAGACTAAGTTCCGCACGCTTGCCGCCGCCGTGCTCCCAAAAGACCAGGCTGAGCGCCTCCTCCAAGCCGCGTGGGCCATGGACACGGCCCCTAATCTGGACGAGCTCGCCAAGTTGACCATCAGTCCGCAGGCTAAGTAAGCGTCATGACGGAGTCGCTCTATCACGCTGACAGTTACCTGCGGGAGTTCAACGCCACGGTTGTCGGCGTCATGGACAATGGCGTAATGCTGGACAGGACAGCCTTCTATCCAGGAGGCGGCGGGCAACCGAACGACATAGGCGTCCTCAAGGCAGGAGGCTTGGAATATAACGTCACCAAGGTAAGCCGCAAGGACGGAGAAATCCTCCATGAAGTAGATGGCCCCTGCCCATGGCTGGGACCGCAGTAACAGGGGTGATTGACTGGGAGCACCGCTACGCACTGATGCGTACACACACGGCGCTCCACATCCTGTGCGGGGTCATCTGACGGACCTACGGCTCCCAGGTCACGGGCGGTAATATGCAGCCCCTGCAAGCACGAATGGACTTTGAGCTGGAGCACATGAGCGCCGACTTTGCGGAGGAAGTGGAGCGGCTGGCCAACGATGAAATCGCTGCGGCGCGGGACATTTCAGCGCAGGTGCTTCCCAGAGCAGACGCCTTTGCCATTCCAGACCTCATCCGCACGAAGATCAACCTGTTGCCTGAAGGCATTACTGAGGTACGCGTGTTGGACATCAAAGGCCTGGATACTCAAGCCGACGGCGGCACCCATGTGGCCAACACTCGTGAAGTGGGCCAGATTAAAGTGGTGGGCCATGAGAGCAAGGGTCGCGTCAACAAGCGGCTCCGCATTGCCGTGGAGCCTGCCGAAAGCTAGCCTCCAGACGTTGTCTTCACTCCAAGGGAGATGCTCGTGGTGATCTACGGCGGTCTGGCCATTGGCGTTGCGGGCATCTCCGTAGCGGCGGTCCTCATTCGTCTGGCTGGCGATGCCCCAGCCATGACCATAGCCACCTATCGCATGGGCATATCAGCGCTGGTGGTGGCCGTGCCAACGCTCATAATGGCCCGTGGGCAGCTTGGCAACGTCACCTCCAAGGACGTGCGGTGGCTTTTGCTGGCAGGCGTATTCCTGGCGGCCCACGTTGCTATGTGGATTACATCCCTGGAACTGACGTCGGTCGCCAACTCCGTGCTGTTAGTGACCACCACGCCGGTGTTCGTAGCCATTGGCTCACACTGGGGCCTGCGAGAGCGCGTCTCCAGCACTATTGCCGCAGCCGTGGCGTTGAGCCTTGCGGGAGGCGTAGTCCTGGCATGGGGCCAAGGCGGCGACAACTCACAACTGTTGGGGGACGGCCTGGCGCTGGCAGGCAGCGTATGCGCCGCCGGGTACATGCTCGTGGGCAGGAAGGTTCGCGGCCACATTCCACTGCTGCCCTACGTGACCATCGTCTATGGAGCAGCCGCTGTCATCCTTCTTGTCTCGACAGCTTCCATGGGAGAGCCCCTCATCGGGTTTTCCAGCGAAACGTACCTGTGGATGGTGCTCGTCGCGCTGATACCCCAGGTCATCGGCCACTCAGGGCTAAACTGGGCTCTGGCGCACCTGAACGTCACAGTCGTCACCCTTGCCGTCCGCGCTGAGCCGGTCATCGCCACGCTGCTGGCCATCCCCGTACTGAATGAAACGCCGGGCTGGGCGGTGCTCCCTGGTGGCGCGTTCATTTTGGCCGGAGTGGGTGTCGCAATTCGCGCTCAGTTCCGAATGAGCGGCACAACTGCGAGCGTATAATGCCCTCAACTTCAAGTTGCGCAGGCAAACGGTCTTGCTAATAGAACTAACAGTCCGCAATTTCGCGGTGATAGAGGAGACGAGGCTTGCATTGGGGCCCGGCCTCAATGTGGTCACGGGTGAGACCGGCGCTGGCAAGTCACTGCTGGTGGATGCGCTAGAGCTTGTACTGGGAGGCCGTGGCGACCGCGAGGTGGTCCGCACGGGTGAGCAGGCAGCGTACGTTGAAGCCGTCTTCCAGACTGATGATAACCGGCTCTCAGGCGTCCTCCAGGAACATGGACTGCAGGTGGAAAACGACGGCGCTTTGGTACTTACCCGCGAGACTAACCGTGAGGGGCGCAGCGTCTCCCGAATCAATGGCCGCACTGTGCCCGTCAGTGTTGTCCGAGCTGTTGGCGAGCTTTTGGTGGATATCCACGGCCAGGGCACCCACCTATCGCTGTTAGGCCCCGCCTTCCAACTCCAGATGCTGGATGCATATGGGAGTCTGGGCGACCTCCGTAACACGGTGGCGGAGAGCGTCGCACGTATACGACGGCTGGAAGCCGAGCTAGCCACGCTGGACACTGACGCACGACTGGCTGAACAGCGCCGCGATCTCTTGGCCTTCCAAGTAGACGAAATCGATGCTGCTGAACTCCAGCCAGGCGAGGAAGAGTCGCTGGTACAGGAGCGAGAGCTACTATTGAACGCGCAAGTCATTCAGGAGGCCTGCGCAACTGCCCACGACGCTATCTACGCAGGGTCATCCAATGCCGCAGACCTTCTGGCGTCAGCCAGGCAAGCCCTTAGTCGCGTCCCAGACCCCACTGGAGACCTCACACGCTTCCTCAACACCCTGGAGTCGGCCTCAGCCCAGGTGGAGGAGGTAGCCAGGGATGTACGAGCCTATGGCGAGTTCGTGGAGCGGGAGCCTGGCAGGCTTGAGCATGTGGACGACCGTCTGGAACTTGTACGGCGGCTGAAGCGCAAGTACGGGGACACCATTGAGGCGGTAATCGCCTTTGGTGAGCAGGCCCAGCATGACTTGGGTGCGATTGAGCACGCCACTGAGCGTCGCGATGAGTTGCAGCAGGATCTCAAAAAGGCATACACCCAAGCAGGAACGCAGGCGTGGGAGCTCTCAGAACGGCGACACGATGCAGCCGGTGGCCTGGAGCGAGACGTAACCGGTGAGCTTGCGGGCGTGGGGCTGGAACGCGTGCAGTTCTCCTGTGGGCTGGCACGCAAAAGCGACCCATCCGGCCTTCCCGCGCCAGACGGCCCGCGATACGCGTTTAGCGAGACGGGAATAGACCAGGGAGAGTTTCTGGTGGCTACCAACCCAGGTGAGGGGCTCAAGGCTCTGGCCCGCGTGGCCTCCGGCGGAGAGACCTCACGGCTGATGCTGGCCATCAAGGGCGCGCTGCGCTCTGCCAGCGTGGTGCCAACGCTGGTGTTTGATGAGATTGACAGCGGCATTGGCGGGCGCGTGGGAGAGGTGGTTGGCAGAAAGCTGTGGTCCCTGGGTGCTCAGAACCAGGTACTCTGCGTGACGCACCTGCCCCAGATTGCCGCCTACGCTGACAGCCACTTCCGCGTGGACAAGGCCGTGCTCATGGGCAGGACGTACGCTCAGGCGCTTCCTGTGGACGGAGACGTGCGCGTGGAAGAGTTAGCCGCCATGTTGGGCGGAGCGCCCAGTCCACAACTCGATGCAGCGGCGCGGCAGCTTGTGCAGCGTGCCAAGGACCACAAGCAAGCGGGCCTCAAGGCCAGCTAACCCAGTGATTCAATAGTCTGTTCCTCAATATCCGGCATCACGAAGAATGGCCGGGGAGCCGCGCTGGCGGTCACGCCGGGGTCATCCAAGTCCACGCTGATAAATGAAAGGTGCTTGGGCACCAGATATTCAAACCCGTCTCCCACCAGCCT
>CAVOAJ010000022.1:0-13864 GCA_963693605.1 Dehalococcoidia bacterium
GCACCACGCCGTACTCCACGCCGCTGAACTCCTGGAGGAGCTTGGTTTCAGCGTTACCTATCTGCCGGTAAACCGCGATGGACTGGTGAGCCCGGACGCAGTCGCGGCGGCTATCACCAACGAGACGACACTGGTCAGTGTGATGTTGGCCAATAATGAGACCGGCGCAGTCCAGCCTATAGCTGAAATAGCGCAGCGTGTGAAAGCCAAGGCCGCTGAGCTACGCCACGATATCGTCGTACACACAGACGCCGTACAAGCGGCTGGGTTCCTAGATTTGGACGTACAACGTTTGGGCGTGGACATGCTGAGCCTATCCGCCCATAAGTTCCACGGGCCCAAGGGTGTCGGCGTGCTGTACGTGCGACGTGGCACCCCTTTCCGGCCCACCCAGGTAGGCGGAAGTCAGGAGCGTGACCGTCGCGCAGGGACTGAGAACGTCCCCAGCATTGTCGGCATGGGCGTCGCGCTAGAGATTGCGGAAGCGCAACGAGCCCAGGCAACTGCGCACTGCATACGCTTACGTGACACCCTCACCGCCAGCCTCTTTGAGCGGCTGGAGGGCGTGCGCTTGAACGGCCACCCAACAGCGCGACTGCCCAACAACGTGAACCTCTCCATTGATGGCGTAGAAGCTGAACCACTACTACTGGGGCTGGACCTAGCGGGGATTGCCGCCTCAAGCGGTAGCGCCTGTACTGCGGCCTCCCTGGAACCCTCCCACGTGCTCCTAGCAATGGGACAAGCGGAGTCAATGGCCCGGAGCAGCCTACGGCTCACCTTGGGGCAGGACAACACTGATGAAGAGGTTGTCTCCGTTGTGGACGCCGTGGTGGACGTGGTGGGCCGCCTTCGTTCAATGGCTGGCTCCAGACGCCGGTGAGTCCCATCACTCCTGAGAACGCTGTCCCAACACCAGCTCCGCTGATGGCCCCACGTCGCGTGTTCCATATCGTCGCCGGCTCCACCATACCTGTGGCAGGCATCTACGCACCGTATGATTGGCTCATGTGGGGGCTCGTGGCCGCCAGCCTTCTGGCTATCACCTTTGATGTTGGCAGAGTCCACTGGCCTCAGGCCAACCGACTCATCATGCGGTGGTTGCCGATATTCAAAGAGAAGGAAGCCAACTCTGTAACCGGGGCCACCTTCATGCTGGTGGCGGCTCTAGTGGCCTTCGCGCTCCTTAACAGAGAGGTTGCGGTCCTGGGTTTCCTGTTCCTCGCAGTAGGAGACCCGGCAGCCGCATTGGTTGGCACCAGAGCGCGGAGAGGCCGGATATTTGGTAAATCAGTCGCAGGTACAGCGGCTTTTGCAGTTACAGCTTCCGTGGCAGGGTCGCTCGTAGCCATACACCCCGTGGTGTCGCTGACGTGGTGGCTCTACGCTGGCGCAGTGGTAGCCGCCGTCACTGAGTTGCTGCCGCTACGGGTTGACGACAATGTATCCATACCGCTGGTCTCCGGCGCAGCCATGACACTCATGGTTTCATTATGAACAACTCATGACCTCCCCACTCAACATGTCGGCTGAAGAACACAACGTCTACGTTATAGATGAACCGGTACGCTACTTTGTCGCCGGGAGCGGCCCTCCCCTATTCCTTCTGCACGGTCTCGGGGAATCAGCAATGGTGTGGCATGAGACCATAGCGCCGCTATCTGAACGGTTCACCGTGTACGCACCTGACCTCCTGGGCCATGGGCACACGGGGAAACCTCGACACGACTACACTCCTGCGCTGGGGGTCGCCTTCGTCGTAGCGCTAATGGACACATTGCATATTCAGTCAGCCCACCTGCTGGGAAACTCCCTAGGCGGACTAGTGGCCGCAGTCACTACCATCAGCCATCCTGACCGAGTCCGGTCGCTGGTACTGGAAAACACAGCGGGGCTTGGCCGCGAGACAGCGGCGTTCCTGCGACTCATGACGCTGCCGCTGGTGGGGGATCTGCTGGCAATGCCCACGCGTTGGACACTCAGACGGCTCATGCGAATACTTCTGTACGACCCCACTGCCATATCAAATCAGTTTTTCGAAGCGCTGTACCAAGACCGGCGAGTGCCCGGCAACAAACAAGCGCTGTTGCGTATGCTCCGCGCCGGGGTGGACTGGCGGGGGATGAAGCCGTCGGTGCGCTTTGATGACCAACTGGCCGCCATCTCTGCGCCCACGCTGCTGGTCTGCGGCCGTGAAGACCCCTTGTTCCCTCTGGCCCACGCTGAACGTGCAGCCAGCCTAATGCCCAACGCTCAACTCCACGTTTTTGAGCAGTGCCGCCACTGGCCCCACATGGAGCACGCTACTGAGTTCAGCACCCTCGTCAGCGATTTCATGGCAGCCCAAGAAATCGGCGACTAGGCCAATACGCTAAGCTGCAACAAGCATCACCTCAACCTCCGTACCGGAGTTTTCATATGCCCAATAGGCTTATCAACCAGACCTCTCCCTACCTCCTTCAGCACGCCAACAACCCTGTGGACTGGTATCCCTGGGGTGAGGAAGCCCTCACCCGTGCAAAGACTGAAAACAAGCCATTGCTGGTTTCCATAGGGTACGCAGCGTGCCATTGGTGCCACGTCATGGAGCGCGAGTCCTTTGAGAATGAGGAAATTGCGGGGCAGATGAACGAGAGTTTTGTCTGCGTGAAGGTGGACAGGGAGGAGCGCCCTGACATAGACGCCATCTACATGCAGGCTGTGCAAGCCCTCACAGGACACGGCGGGTGGCCCCTTACCGTCTTCCTCACACCGGATGCCCGGCCCTTCTACGGAGGCACCTACTTCCCACCAGATGACAGGCACGGTATGCCGGGCTTTCCACGCCTGCTGGAGGCCCTCTCCACCGCGTACAAGGACCGCCAGGGTGAGGTGTTACAGTCCGCTGAAACGATAACGTCGCACCTGCAAAGTGCGGTGCGGGCAACTGCATCCACTGACCCGCTGCAAGCATCCATTTTTACGCAAGCGGCACTGGCGCTCGAAGCAAGCTTTGACGATATTGCAGGCGGCTTTGGCGGAGCGCCCAAGTTCCCCCAGCCTATGCCGCAAGAGTACCTGCTGCGTCATCACCACAGGACGGGAGACCCCACGGCTCTGTCCATGGCGGAGCAGGCGTTGCAGGCCATGGCCCACGGAGGTATTTACGATCACCTTGGTGGGGGCTTCCATCGCTACTCCACGGACGCCCAATGGCTGGTGCCCCACTTTGAGAAAATGCTGTATGACAACGCCCTGCTGGCAAGGCTCTACCTCCACGCGTACCAGGTCACCGGCAACGGCCTGTACCGTCGTGTCGTTGAGGAGACGCTGGACTATCTACTGCGGGAGATGCGTCACCCTGACGGCGGCTTCTACTCATCCCAGGACGCTGACAGTGAAGGCGAAGAAGGCAAGTACTACGTCTGGCACCCTCATGAGCTCGCTGACCTGCTGGGGCAGGCAGACGCAGAACTGTTCAGCAGCGTGTATGGCGTCACCTGGGAGGGCAATTTTGAAGGACGGAACATCGCTTACCTGCCCATCCCGCTAACGGAGGCCGCTGAGGCGTTGGGAACAACTGAGGCAGAATTAAGTGCCAAGCTCGCGCCCATCAAAGCCAAGCTGCTTGCCGCACGAGACCAACGCATACATCCTCCCTTGGATGACAAGGTACTCACCTCTTGGAACGCACTGGCTCTGAGGGCCTTCGCAGAGGCGGGTAGCGTGCTGGGTAATGAGCGCTACAGAGAGGCAGCAGAAGTCAATGGCGCATTCCTGCTTGACCATCTTCATCAAGATGGCCGCTTGCTCAGAACGTGGAAGGACGGCCGCGCACACCTCAACGGCTACTTGGAGGACTACGCGTTCCTAATTACTGCCCTGCTATCGTTGCATGAGGCCACTCAGTCACACCGGTGGCTCCACGCCGCAAAGCAACTGACGGATGAAATGTTGACGTTGTTCTGGTCGGAGACCGACGCGGTGCTGTACGACACTGGCAACGACCACGAGCAGCTTATTGTGCGTCCTCGTGACTTCTCAGACAACGCCATCCCCTCCGGCAGCTCCGTCGCCGCAGAGGCCCTGCTGTTGATGGCCAGCCTGACAGGGGATGAAGACTACTCACGGAAAGCCGTACTGCTGCTCAGGACCGTCCGTGACTACATGACACAGTACCCATCGGGTTTCGGGCACTGGCTCTGCGCCCTGGATGTGTACCTTTCCACGCCAACAGAGGTTGCGGTGGTGGGACCGCCCAATGACAGCGCCACGCAAGCGCTGTTGGAGCAAATATATAAGCCGTTTTCACCCTCTCTGCTGCTGGTGGCGCTGGATCCGGCAGAGGCCAACCCCTTCGCATCGCCCATTTTAGAAAGCCGTAACGCTGCAAATGGCTTACCAACCGCGTACGTTTGCCATCACTATGTGTGTCAACTTCCCACCAACAGTCCTGACGTGCTGGCCGCACAACTCGCTGAACGGGCGTAAAGAGCGCCATATCGCTTTGGAAATGAAGAGGAACGTCAAATTAAAAGGCATCTTTAGCAAATGTCGGGTAATATAAGATTCATGAGGCTATCAACAGAGAGGCCACGGTAGTGATGGAACGGAGCGGCTGGTTCAAAGCTGCCGCCGTGCTTGTAACGCTGAGTGCCGCCATTTTTCTGTTCGGGGTGTTTGGCCGAGTATGGGCGTTTCTTGGCGACCTTATCCTCACCATCTTCTTTGCCTGGCTCATAGCCTCCATCCTCATTCACTTTGTAAACAACCTGATGCGCGTCCCTCACATGACACGTCCCTTTGCCATAGTGGTTGTGTACGTAGGGCTGATTGCGCTGTTAGCAGACGCAGGCTTCCTCCTCATCCCCGCCACCGTTGATCAGGTCAGTGAGATAGCCAGTGAACTGCCAACCATCCTTGAGCGGGTCCCTTCCCTTATTGAAAATGCAAACGCCTTCCTTGTCCGCGTTGGCGTGGACATAAACCTGCTTGAGCAGTACCAGGTGGACTCCTTTGACGCCATTGTGGAACGCTGGTCCGCAGTTTTGGCGGAGAATGCAGCCCAGATAGCCTCTGGCATCTTCTCTGCCCTCTTCAACATTGCCCTGGCCATTGTCCTTTCCTTCTACTTTGTCTTGGACGGCGGCCGTAGGATTGACCAGGCACTGAAGGTGCTTCCTCCAACTTGGGAGCGTGAGTCCCGCCTGATTCTTCGAATATTCGACAACACCTTCCACGGCTACATCCGTGGCCTGCTGGTGGTGTCGCTCATCTATGGCATAGGCACAGCCACCATCATGCTGGTCATGGACCTGCCCGCAGCGCTGCCCGTGGCCATCATCTCCGGCCTGCTCCTGGCCCTACCCTTTTTGGGAGACTGGCTTGCCCTTGCACTCCCTCTCATTGTTGCTGGGTACTACGGCAACCTTGTCACCTTCGTTGTGGTGCTGGTTACACTCCTGTTCATCCAACAGGTCATGTTGAATTTGCTGACACCGCGGATATTGGGCAATGCCGTCAGCATGCCCGCCATGATGGTCATCATCTCTCTGGTGCTTGGCGCACGGCTGGCCGGAATCTGGGGTGCATTGCTGGGCGTTCCCACCGCCGGGGTGATCTACAGCATTGCGGTGACCTACGGTACCCGCGTGCGTGAACGACGTGAGGAGAAGCTGGCGGCCGAAGCGCTCCATGCTGCAGAAGTTCTGGGCGCGCCGCAACGGGAAGCCTTTGAACTGCCTGCAGACGTGCAGGAAGAGACCCAACAGCAAAGGCCGCTGACTGATTTCACGCTGCCTGAGCCTCCAGATGACCTCCCAGAATGGGATAACGGTCAACCTGCGCCGCGTTGGGCTTACGCCTTTCCTGAAGACGCCAGCCCTTCCCCTCAAAATGAGCAGCCGTCTGAGTCAGAGGAGCCGGACCCAACTATGGACACTGAGTGGGAAACTCCCAGGGAGGCACCGGCCAGCGGGTAGCCAGCCTGGACAGACTTGAGCTTTACCTGTTATTCCTCTCCTATGGACCCACACAACTTCTGCGCGCTGGACATAGAGACTGCTGGCGGTCAATGGGCAACGTTCCCCGATGGGTTCGACCTGCTGTTGACCGGCATCCGCTATGGCGATGAGTATTTCGCGTACACGGCTGAACCTGAAAGCCTGGCAGCCATGGCGGACTTCCTGAACGCCTTTGAAGGCGTGGTTGTCACGTTCAATGGAATCTTCTTTGACGTGCCCCTCTTGGAGTTGTTCTGCACCAACGTGCTGGGGCGTGAGTTGCACGTGGCGCACCACTACGACATTCTGGCTGAGGTTAAGAACAAGGCGGGCCGCCGCATCAGCCTAGACCAGCTCTCCAACTTCACCTTTGGTCAGCAGAAGATGCCGTGGGACCACAGGGACAACCGCCGAGTGTGGGCTGAGGAGCCCCAACGGCTTATCGACTATAACAAGGTGGACCTAGACCTCACGGCGGAGCTTTACCAGCGCGTGCTGCGCAACGAGCACTTCTTCCTGGGTACTGACACCATCACGCTACCCCTGCCTACTGAGCCAGGAGCCACGGCCATCTAAGGTGTGGTTGGCGCCGGTTCTGCCAGGATGACAGCAAAGACCAGGGCGTCACCATCACCAACGATGGTGGTCGAATGCCCCTTCCCCACCGTATCTTCCAGCAGCAGGACGCTTCCAGTGGGGAAGCTCCGTAACTCTCCGTCGCTTGCCGTCACCTCATAGCCACCTTGCATGGTGCAGAACACCTGCCGCCGTGGGGCGGGATGCATCGCATCGCCACCCCACCCTGGAGATGCGCCAACCCAGAGGGTTTGGGCCGCTGGCAGAAACCCCGCTATGTTCAGCGGTGGAGCGGGCGGTGCAAAGTCCGTGGGCACCAGCGTGACATCAAGATCCTCGAAATGCGATTCGCCGTCAGCATCTGCATATATCCGAACGTACTTGGCTTGTTGCATTCTCACCCTCCACGAGCGAGCTTAGTCTCGCGCCGACACGCTCATCAGCTTGTAAGCTCCCCGCAGAAGGAAGTCTCGGTCGGCGTAGAGCCTGCCGCGCTCTATCCAGTCTGGCCTGAAGTTGTCCAGCCCTGTCAGCGCCACGGAGACGTCGTCTAAGTCCGTTTCGTACATATTAATGTAGCGTATCTGTCCGTCCGTGGGGTCCACTGTCTGGAATCGGTGGCAGACCGTGTACATTCCCGTGTTGTTGATGTCCTCCATGTGCACGTTGTCATACCACTCGTTGAAGGCGTCATCAGTGCCGGGGGTCTTGGGGTTGGAGCCCATCGCTAGCAGGCCAGTTATGCCGCCCGCCTTGGGGTCGCGGAAGTTGAACATACGCCGCGTCTTCATGGGCGCCAGCATGAAGGAGCTACGGTCCGCAAACATGCGCCCAGCGTCGCGAAGCTTGGCAACCTCGCTCAAAAGCTGCTTGAACGTACCGCCGACGTCGTCACTGCTGATCTCGTAGACCGCCAGGTACTGCGGCACGTCAGCCACCGCCGCCTTGTAACGCAACGCCTTCTCGAACAGTCCCGTACCCAGGATGTCAGGCACGTGGACGGTGTCATACCATTCATTGAACGCGTCTTCATACTCAGGGCCGTTGGGCGAGGTCAGGGATACCATCACGCCCTTGGTTGCTTTGCCTTCCATGCTCTACTCCTATAACCAGGCCCCCATATAGGGCCGCTTTGCTGGTGTCGAAGTCTCGCCGCCGGATGGTGGTCTGTCAACAGGCGCAGATGCGCTATCATGTGCGCCACTCCACGCAGGTCAGGACATATGCAAAGGCAACAGCAGACCGCCATCTCATCAGTAGGCCCATCCACAGGCTCACGCAGTCCGGTGATGACCCGTAACGGCATTGTGTGCTCCGTATCGCCGTTGGCAGCGTCTGCGGGGGTGCGCGTACTCCAAGAGGGAGGCAACGCCTTCGATGCGGCGATTGCGGTTGCGGCGGCTGAGGCTGTCACGCTGCCCCCCATGTGCGGCATTGGCGGCGAGGTCTTCGCACTACTGTACCAGGCCTCCACAGGCAAGCTGCACGGCCTCACGGGAAGTGGACGAGCGCCTCAGGCAGCGACTCGCGACTACTTTATGGGTAAGGGCTACTCCAAAATGCCGCCTCACGGGCCGCTGACCCCCGCCGTACCGGGGGAGGTCCACGCCTGGCAGACCATACTGGACAACTTCGGCACCCGGTCACTGGCGTCGCTCATGGAGCCAGCTATCGACCTGGCGGAGAACGGCTTCCCCATAGCGTCACGCATATCCACCTTCTACACCAGCTACATCGACAAGCTACGTGAGTACCCATCGACGGTGGCGAGGCTGACTCGTAACGGCCAGCCGTTTCAGGCTGGCGACGTGCTTGTGCAAGCGGACCTGGCCCGCAGTCTGAAGCGTATCGCTGAGAACGGGCCACGCGAGTTCTACGAGGGCGCGCTTGCCAAGGAGTTGGCATCGGCGATTCAGGCGGCGGGCGGGCTTATCACGACTGACGACCTGGCGCGCCACGACTCCGTGCTGTACGACGACCCGCCATCGGTGACGTATCGCGGTCACACGGTGGCCACCAACGCGCTGCCATCGCAGGGGTTGCTCATCCTGGAGTTGCTGAACATCATGGAGGGGTTTGACCTGGCAGGCATGGGCCACAACTCTGCGGACGCCATCCACGCAGTCGCGGAGGCCAAGAAGCTGGCATTTGCTGACCGCCTCGCTTATGTGGGCGACGCTGAGTTCGTCGCCACGCCGCTGGACGCGTTGCTGTCGAAGGAGTTCGCTGCTGAGCGACGGCGTAACATCGATATGAAGCATGCGTCGAAGCAAGTGACTGCTGGCGCGCTCCCTGAAACAGACGGCGATACCTCTTATTTCTGTGTGGTGGATGCGCAGGGCAACGCGGTGTCGTTCATACACAGCCTCTCCATGTACTTCGGCTCCGGGTTCATTGCGGGTGATACGGGCATTCTGCTGAACGACCGCGTGGGCCGTGGCTTCTATCTGGACGAGGGCCACCCGAATGTGGTTGCGCCCGGCAAGCGGACCATCAACACCATTCAGACGTGGATGGCCTTGAAGGACGGCGTTCCGGTGCTCCTGGGCGGCACTCCCGGCGGTGACCGTCAGCCCCCGTGGAACGCGCAGATTATCTCCAATGTGCTGGACTTTGGCATGGGCGTGCAGGAGGCGGCGGAGGCCCCGCGCTGGAACCACTTCCCCGGCAGCGACCCGGCGACGGTGGAGCAGCCCTACCAACTGAAGCTGGAGGACGGCGTGGCGCAGGAGACAGTCGCTGAACTGGAACGTCGCGGTCACAGCATCGTGCCGATGTCGGCAGGCGAGACGCCGGGCGCTGTGCAGCTCATCGCCATCGACCCGGTGACGGGCGTACGCACCGGCGGGTCGGACCCGCGCGCTGACGGGTATCCTGTGGCGCATTAGGATGCGGCTGGCGCCCCGAAATGGGACATCCATAACGTGCTCGTGAATCGACGTCTTAACGGAGTGCTCCAAAAGGTAATCCTTGAGAGAAACGCTGGGTCTCGCATAAGTTTTGGGTTTGACTAACGACGCCTAAAATCATGAATGGCGGTCGCAAAAAAACACTGAAGGTGGTCGTTACCGCCCGTATGGATGGTCATGACCATCCATACGGGCGATTGTAGTTCAAATGGGCATAGTTAAAATGGCTCTAGGATTTGCTGCTGATGAGATGCAGACCTGATGACAGGTCTGCATCTCATCAGCGCGTTTCTCAAAATTTCCTAGAGCACTGCTCGCAAATGCACAGATTTCACATTCGCAGATTTTTCTCTTGGACAGTGATGCCCTTTGTGGTATTGGCATCTGCGTTGTTCGCGTTGCTAGCTTCACCCACGCCAGGGTTTGCCTTCATAGGGCCCTCTGACCTTTCCGTGGATGGCTCATTCTCTGATTGGGGAACGGTGGGCAGCCCCACTGTGGGCGTTGGCCTACTTCAGGATAGCTCCAACAGTGGGTCACAGGACGGCAGCGGCTTCACCGGAAAGGCTTCAGACCTAGCGGTCTTTTGGGCAGCCATAGCCACTGCGAGCGGCGGGGCCACTATAGTGAGCGCGTCAAACCTCATTGAGAATTTCTATTTTAGGATAGACACCAACTGGAACTCAGGGACGCTGAATCAGAATTACAACATCCAGCTAAACCTGGGCACAGCAGCAGCAGGCAAGGCCGACCATATGTTGCAGGTTTCAGGCGCTGCCGACGGTGATACGACCGAGGTCACATTGGTCCTTTACCAATATGACACCCCCTACCCAGACGTAGGGGCGTTCACCACGGGAGCGCTTACGGGTAAAGTTTCCAATATTTCCAGTCCATATTCTGGCTTTGCGGGGACGGTGGACGCCACTGCCACTGGCGCCATTGGACTGTACGACGGCACCAACTACGCGATTGAAGTATCTGTTCCCGTGGGTTGGTTTTCATCGACATATGGTGGAGCAATCACTGCAGACGGTAGCCAGGTGCACCCCCTCATAACTGCTCTTTTCAGCAGCACGGGCGCTTTGGGGTCAGTAGGCCAGATTAAGGACACAGTGAATGATGCTTCCGGCAACACCACAGTGGCCAAGACAAGCACAACGACCGGAGAAACGGTTGCAGCTACTTTCAACATTGAGCAGATCGTATTCACTTCGTCAGCACAAAGTATCGACGTAGGCAGTGTTTCCGCCGCCATTACCGTCCAGACCAAGGACGGCCTTGGCACCGCCCGCACCGTGAGCTCGGATACAACCATCGCCCTGAGCAGCACTTCCGGCACAGGGCGGTTCGACGCCTCAGCAGGCGGGGCCTTTGATGGGTCAGTCACCTCCGTCACCGTTACATCGGGCCAGGACTCGGCTACTTTCTATTACAAAGACACCACGCCGGGACTCCAACCATGACGGCGGATGAATCACCCAGCCAGAGTTGGACGGCGGGCACCCAACAGATCACGATAACCGCCCTGCCTACACCCACGCCTTTGCCAACCGCGACACCCACGTCTTTGCCAACCGCGACACCCACGCCTTTGCCAACCGCGACGCCCACGCCTTTGCCAACCGCGACGCCCACGCCTTTGCCAACGAGCATTCCAACGCCAACGCCCACGCGGGCCAACATGACCCTGCAATTGGCAATGCTGTTCACCTCTAGCACCGCCACCGCATGTCAGTGGTCGACGCCAATAGTGATACAACTCTTGGATTCAACGGGGAATCCTATCGTCACAGAGGAAGAGTTGGGCATCCAGCTGTGGTCCAATTCAGGTTCAGGAGCATTCTCATCCTCACTTGGCCAAGACCTGGAAAGCGTGTCCATCAACGCAGGTAGGTCAGAAACAGTCGCTTACTACCGTGACTCTAGATCAGGTGACGTGCTCCTGTCGGCGTCGGCGTCAAGCGCCGAGGCAAGCCCCAACCAGACGCTGACGGTGGCGCCCGGCGCGGTATCAACAATTGTGTTCGGCCAATCGGCGACCCCAGTAGAGCCTGGGGGAGTCTCCAATCCTATTGAAATACAGACCCAGGACGAGTGCGGCAATCCCTCGCCAATTGGCTTTGAACTGGAATTCGATATATCGACCACGTCGGAGACTGGCGGTTTTGATGAGGACCCCAACGGTGATTTCGGCGTAGTGGACATTACGGTGATATTGAACGAGGGCGACGATACTGTGAATGTCTATTATCGCGACCCTGAATTGGGCGAACCTGTCATCACGGTAACTGAGAACCCCAACCAGGGATGGGGGCCAATTTCACAAGTACAGCCGGTGAGGCTAATTCTCACCGTCAACAATCTAGGGCAAGTAGCCG
Organism: Dehalococcoidia bacterium; assembly: GCA_963693605.1. Classification (GTDB taxonomy): domain Bacteria; phylum Chloroflexota; class Dehalococcoidia; order Lucifugimonadales; family Australimonadaceae; genus JAQBVZ01. Next base: position 11,848 of record CAVOAJ010000022.1, read on the forward strand.
TAACTGACGTTAATGAAAATTCCTTGACCACGGGCTCTGACCTCGTCGCGACATCTCAGGACGGTTTTGTCGTACTGGGTTTTGAGGCCGCGACCAAGGCTCTAGAGATTGACGGCGACCGGGTGGAATTGATCACTGTGGAGAATGCGTCCAGTTGGGCGGACTTGCCAGCGGGGAAAGTCCTTGTCTCTGACGTTTATGATTTTGCACCTGATGGTGCGTCCTTTGACCCGCCAATAGTGCTCGCACTCAGGATTAAGCAAGAAGACCTTCCCAAGGGCACCAACCCAGAGGATATCCGAGTCATGTATTCTGACGGTGCCCAATGGATTGAGATGCCCGGTTACGTAGATGAAGAATCAGGTGCATTAGTTGCTGAGATAACCCACTTCAGCCAATACGCACTAGTGGTATCGCCAGCTACAGGCTTACTTTCTCTCACAGCATGGCTGTCTATTTTGGGAGTCGGGGTAGCCGCTGCAGGTGCCGCGCTGGCCGCGCTCACATCGGGCCGCAGATTAACTATTAAACTGGAAAGCACAACAACAAGCGCTCAGATTGGTGAAAAAAAGACGGTCACCATTAAGCTGTCAAACAAATCAGGCTCCTTGGTTCAGCCGCGGGCAACGTACCGCGTGAGGTTACAGGTGGACCAAGGAAACGGTGGGTTGTCCACGCCCGATTCAACCGAGCCTTTCAAAGATGGCGCTGAAATTGTGCTCACCCACCAGCAGTCTTCCATGGACTTGCAGTTCACCGCAGTGACCCCAGGCCGCTACGTCATAACCGCGCAGAGTGTCGGTAAGCTATCAATACGAGCAATGCGGATGCGGCCGGTGGAAGGCCAGATCGTAGTTGACGTAAGCTAAACATGGTAGATAACTGGGCGCGGCTACACGATTGGCCCAGTGTTCACGGTATAGATCGACTTTAGCCGAACTCCACCTCAATCGTTACGCAACATGTTTAGTGCATCCCTCCCCTATCCAGTTGCCCCCGCATCACGCGCAGTCTAAGATGCTCACAATCCACCGCCCTCTAGGAGACCAGCCATGCCCAAGCCACGCCGCACGACAGAGGAGCAGCAGCTTTTGGAGCGCGCCGCGCAGGTGCTCCCCGGCGGCAGTCTGGGCAACCATCGGCTGGATGATGAGTATGCGTTCATCGTCAAAGAGGGCCGTGGCTCCCGTATCTGGGACACCAGCGGCAACGAGTATATCGACTATCTCCTGGGCTCCGGCCCCGCTGTCCTTGGCCACGCACACCCGGACGTCGTCAGCGCTGTCGAAGAGGCGCTCCACAAAGGCTCCACGTTCTTCACGCAGAACGAGTATGCCATTGCGCTGGCAGGCGAGATCATCGACGCGGTGCCGTGCGCCGAGAAGGTGCGCTTCACCACCAGCGGCACCGATGCCACGTTCCAGTGCCTGCGCCTGGCAAGGGCCTACCGCAAGCGGGACAAGATACTGAAGTTTGAGGGCGGCTACCACGGCACCCATGACTACGCCGTGATGAGCGTCGCGCCCGTGGACCCGCCGGAGTTCCCTCTGCCGCAAGCCAATTCAGCGGGCGTCCCCAAGGCCATTCAGGACACCGTGCTGATTGCACCGTTCAACGACCTTGAAAAGACGACTGAAATAATCCGCGCGCACCACGACGAGCTGGCCGCTGTGATTATGGAGCCGCTCCAGCGCGTGCTGGCTCCCCTGCCAGGCTTCCTCCAGGGAGTGCGACAACTTACCAATGAGTACGAGATACCGCTGATATTCGACGAGGTGGTGACGGGGTTCAGGCTGGCTTACGGTGGCGCGCAGGAGTACTACGGCGTTACGCCTGACCTCGCGGCCCTCGGCAAGATAGTCGGCGGCGGCTTCCCCCTGGGCGCAGTGGTTGGCAGGCAGGACCTCATGGACGCCTACGACCCGGCGTCGTCAAGCGACTTCCACGTTGGCCAGGTAGGTACCTTGAATGGCAACCCCATAGCCGCGGCGGCGGGACTCGCCACGCTTGCACAGCT
>CAVOAJ010000023.1:0-13859 GCA_963693605.1 Dehalococcoidia bacterium
TTCCTTCGAAAGCATTGGATAACCATCCTTATGACTGTTCCTTACCTTCGCGTGCTGCGGCTAGCACGGTTTGCCCGATTGATCCGCATTTTACGAGTGTTGAAAGTAACGAAACTTGGAAGATGGCCTGGAACATTAAAGTTAGCGGGGACGGGTAGGAAGCTCAATCGCATATGGATACGGCTAACGTAATACCGTTAATTCGCAATAGACGCCAAACAGGCTAAGTGGTATCCGGCTCTATAGCCGGGTCCTAGTTCATATCCGTATCGCTTCGCATAGAAGAAGGCGCCCCAGATGGGGCGCCTTCTCTCATTTGGCTGTACTGCGAGAAGGGGGCGCGAGGGCTACTCTTCTTCGTCCTCTACCACTTCATCGTCTTCGACATCGTCGTCTATAGCCTCATCGTTCTCCAGATTGTCCTCTTCCAGTTCGTCCTCCAGGAACTCTTCATCCGCGTCCTCCGGCTCATTACCCTCAGGCAACGCCAGCTCGAGTTGCTGCTCAGAGGTCCCGTTCTTCTTCCCCTTGCGTTGACCATTGGTTGCGGGAGCAGAGAGCCTGGGGATTATCGGCAAGTCAGCGAAGGCCCTCTCCTTGAAAGCGCTCAAGGAAATCACCTTGTCGTCATCCCGTAGCTTGGTCATTATCTTCACGCCCTGAGTGGCGCGGCCTAGCTGTCGGATTTCATCCAGTCGTGTCCGGTAGACCATGGCTTTGGAGGAGCCAACCATGGCTTCTTCCACGTCAGCACCCAAGATGACGGCAGCAGCAATGGGGCCAGTCTTATCGTTAATCTTGAGGGCAATGACCCCCTGTACGTTGCGGCCCGTGGTGCGGAAGTGCTTCACAGCCGTCCGCTTTCCATATCCCTTCTCGCTCAAGATAAGCAGGAAGGAGTCCGGTGATGCGACGTCCATGGCCACAACGGTGTCGCCACCTATGAGGCGGATACCGCGAACGCCTCCAGCGCTACGGGTCTGCCGCAGGCTGATCTCTTCCATGGCAAACTGCACACCCTTGCCATTGCGGCTGACGATGATGACACTCATGCCAGGATCCGCCAGGCGGGCCGTGAGCATGTAGTCATCCTTCTCCAGGTCCATGGCGGCCAGGCCGTTGCTGCGAATATTAGCGAATTGGTTAAGGCGCATCCGCTTGACCTCACCCTTGCGGGTGGCCATGACAATGTACTTTTCCACGTTGGGGTCAGCCATGGACACCAAGGCGGTGACGTGTTCCTGCGGGTCAATGTTAATGAGGTTCTGCACCGGCGTCCCGCGCGTCTGCCGGGTGGCGTCTTCATTGATGTTAAAGACTCGCTCCCGGTACACACGGCCCTTGTCAGTGAAGAACAGCAGCCAGTCGTGGGTGTCGCTCACGACAAGCTGGTGAATAGCGTCACCTTCACGAGTCTCCTGGCCGCGCACGCCCTTGCCGCCGCGCCGCTGGAGGCGATACAGCTCAATGGGCAGACGCTTGACATAGCCACGCTCACTGAGCGTAATGACAACGTCCGCGTGGGGCGTCAACTCTTCCTTGGAGAAGTTGGTGGCCTCCTCATCCCAGATCTCAGTGCGGCGCTCGTCACCATACTGCTGGCGGAGTTCCTCAGTCTCTGTCTTCACTACTGACATCACCATCTGAGGGTCAGCCAGCAGAGCTTCCAGTTCCGCTATTTTGGTAACAAGTTCCTGGTATTCAGCTTCAAGCTTCTCGCGTTCCAGTGCGGCCAAGCGGCGGAGCTGCATGTCCAAAATGGCCTGGGCCTGAATTTCAGTCAGGCCAAACTGGGACATCAGCCCTCTGCGAGCACCTTCAACGTCTTGCGACCCTCGAATGAGCGCAACCACTTCGTCCAGGTTCAGCAGGGCGGTGCGAAGGCCTTCCAAGATATGGACCCTGTCACGAGCCCTACCCAAGTCATATTCAGCGCGACGGCGGACCACAGTACGCCGGAATTCAATATAGTGCAGCAGCATGGGCTGCAAGCCCATGAGCCTGGGTTGACCGTCCACCAGAGAGACCATGTTCACGTGGAAGGCAGACTGTAGAGAGGTGTGCTTGTAGAGGTTGTTGAGCACCTGGTCAGGGTGGGCGAACCGCTGGAGCTCCACCACCATGCGCATACCTTCACGGTCCGATTCATCCCGTATCTCTGAGATGCCCTCTATTCGCTTCTCTTTGGCAAGGGTGGCAATTTTCTCCACAAGAGACGCTTTATTCACCTGGTAAGGAAGCTCAGAGACCACAATTTGGGTCCGGGGATTGGTCTTGCCCTCCTCCACAACGGTGGCCCGTGCACGCACCATAATCCGGCCGTGGCCGGTAGCAAATGCCTCTTGGATGCCTTCACGTCCCATAATGATGCCGCCCGTGGGGAAGTCAGGGCCCTGAACAAACGACAACAACTCCTCTGGAGCCGCGTCCGGGTTGTCTATTAAATGTATGACCGCCTCACATATCTCACGCAGATTGTGAGGGGGTATGTTAGTAGCCATACCCACGGCAATGCCTGACGCACCGTTGACCAACAGGTTGGGAAGCCGTGCGGGAAGCACCAGTGGTTCCCGCTGTGAACCATCATAGTTGTCACCGAAGTCCACGGTGGCGCGGTCGATATCGACCAGCATTTCCTCAGCGATGGGCGCCAGGCGTGCTTCCGTGTACCGCATGGCCGCAGGTGGGTCATTGTCCACGGAGCCAAAGTTCCCTTGGCCTCTGACGAGAGGGTAACGAAGCGAGAAGTCCTGGGCCATGCGAACCAAGCTGTCATAGACAGATGAGTCGCCATGGGGATGGAACTTGCCAAGCACCTCACCAACTACACCCGCACACTTCTTGTACGCTGCGTTGGGACGCAACCCCATGCCATGCATGGCATACAGGATGCGGCGTTGCACTGGCTTCAGGCCATCCCGGACATCAGGCAGCGCCCTAGAGACGATAACGCTCATGGCGTAATCCAAGTACGCCGTACGCATTTCCTGCTCAATGCTTCTGGGTCTTACGTTGCCAGGCATGGAGAGAACCATGATGCTCCTTTCCGAGGAGACCAACGACAACCGGGGACGATTGCACTGGTTAGCGCCACAAAACCCCAAGGTGTTGGGGTGGCGCGGGTATTAGCTACAAGACCTTTTATGAAATACCGGCTAATTATAGCAGGGTTTAGGCCCTGTGGCCTAGGGAAACAGCGGCGTTGAAGGACCAAAACAGGGCTCTTTGGCTGCGACGGCAGAGAAGACAGGCCTGTGTCATTCCCTCAATGGTTAAGAAGCGAAAGGAATCAGGCGTACTCTGGCGGTCAGCTGGGTCACATAACCAGGCAAGAGAGAACCCTCTCAGGCGCATACGAACGATAGACGTTCGGAATGAGGCTGCCTAAACGGCAAAGATGGGGTTTGCGTCAGTGATGATGCGGTCTTCCGCAGCAAGGGCCTGGCGCAGGTACTTGGGAAGGCCAAACATGCCTTGGTGCGCAATGCCGTCATAGTAGCGCAGGGGTGTGCTAACGCGGGCCGCAATGCGGGTGTCGATTTCATCCGCCGAAAGGTTGAAGACGTCAGGCGCATCCGCTAGACCGCCAATGACAAATCCCCAATTGGTGCCAAAGCTGGGCACGAAGGTCCGGTAGGAGAACGCCTGAGGGAAAACGGAGGCTACGGTATTACGGATGGCGGTGAACGTTTCACCGTAATTGGTGGGGCCTGCGGGGCCTGACTGGACCACCATAAGGCCTCCAGCGGCCAACCGGGAGGTGACCAACCTGTAGAACTCCTGCGTGTATAGCTTATACGCAGGGCCGCCTTCCAAAGGATCAGAGATATCGATGATCATGACGTCGAACTGCTCTGGGGTGTCGCGCAGATAGGCAAGGGCGTCTTGATGGAGAAGCTGGAGCCTAGGGTCGTCAAACGCGCCTTGGTGGTGGTTCCACAGATGTTCACGGCACAAGGCCACAACTTCGCCGTCGAGGTCTACCATCACGAGCTGGGAGACAGTTGTGTGGCGCAGCACTTCACGCGCAGTGGCTCCTTCACCGCCGCCTGCAATGAACACGCGCTTGGGTGATGGATGGGCCACCATGGCAGGTTGCACGAGGCCCTCGTGGTAGACAAATTCGTCCACCTCTGCTGACTGGGTCTTGCCGTCCAGGACCAGGGTGCGCCCAAAGGGTGCCGTCTCAAGGAGTAAAACCTCCTGGTACTGCGTGCGGCCGCTATAGATAACGCGCCGTAGCCCCATGGCTTGTATCAGCTCAGGGGCTACGTATTCCAAATGCCAAGTTGTATTGGCGGGTAAGCTATCCATACAGTGCGACGACTATACCTTTGAGGTCATTGCCTGAACCATGCCTCGCTCCACTTGTGTCATCTCTGGGTTCTTGCTTTCAAGCCGCTCAATCAGCAGCTTGGCCGCCTTCTTTGGGTCAAAGCTTTCACCACAAGTGAAGATGTCCACCGCCGCGTACCCGTACTCAGGCCAGGTGTGAATGCAGAGGTGCGATTCAGCAATGGCCACCACGCCAGTCACGCCCTGGGGGCTGAACTGGTGGAACACGTCATTGATGACGGTTGCTCCCACTTCCTCGGCGGCGTTGAGCATGGTGGTCCTCAGGTATTCCAAGTCGTCTAGTTGCTCCCGATTACAGTCGTATAGCTCCAGCAAAACATGTCTTCCGAGGTATTCCAATCAAAAGGCCCTCCTTCCGGGTAGTCACAAACGCGCAGTCTATCAGGAAGCAGGTAGTCACGGCAAGAAAACTTCGGCTTCGTTCGTGTTTTTGGGAACGATCACAACCCTCACATCCATGGAAGAGGCCGGATTAGCGTACTAATCCGGCCTCTCATTGCGTCTGTCATGATGACGGGCCAGGCATATGCAAATGGCGCAATATACCTAACTTCAGGCTCCAGCTGGCACCAGAAAGCGGTAGTGGCCTCCTTTGGTAATGGGAGCCAAGTCACTGGCAATCTGTGCCCAGGTGTCTCCGCCATTCGCAGAGTGGAACACCTCACCTTGAGTTGTGGCCGCAAATAGAGAAATCACCCCACCGCAGTCCTCAAGACACATGGCCTCCACGCTGCCATGAAGCCGGTCAGGCAATCCACCCGCCAGCGGCTCCCATGTCTTGCCGCCGTCATTACTGCGAGAGATACGGCCACCGGCAAAGTGGCTGCCTCGCCATGAGCCCGGCTGGCGCTGCGTGCCGCTGATGAACATGGTCTGCCGGTTACTGGGGGCAAAGACCAGCTGGTCAGGGTAGCCGCCAATCTGGTCATCCTTGCTGGTGGTCCTGTGCTCCCAAGTCTCTCCGCCGTCCACGGAGGCATAGATGCCATCGCCGCCGGTGCAGAACATGGTCTTGCCATCCTCAGAACTAATGATGGTGCGGTGCACATCAGGGTCCATGCCGGGAACCTCTTGCCAGTTCTCACCTCCGTCCATGCTCTTCAGAAGCGCGCCCTGCTCAATGCTGGCATAGACCACGGAGGGATCAGTGGGGTCAAAGTTGATGTGCTTCAGGTGAGCGACATGGGGCGGGGGCGGGAACGTCCAATTAGGGAGGCTGGGCATAGTCCGGAGGTTGGGTGCATCCGTCCAGTGCTCACCAAGGTCATCACTGTGGAAGAGGTGCGCGGGCTCCGTGCCAACGAACATCCTGACCGTGCCGTTAATCTTGGAGGCCGCAATGCTATAGACGTCTTTCTCAGTCAGGCCGTTGTCGCGCAGGGCCCACGTCTTGCCGCCATCAGCGCTGACGTGAAGCGAGCCTAACTTGGCGCCTGCGAATATGAGCCCGCTCTCCGGCTCAATGTAGATGGCGTGAATGTGCAGGTCTGTCAGGACGCGGTCCGCTTCCCGCCAGCCATCACCCTCACGTTCCAGGATAACAACGCCCTTCATGGTGCCCACCAGCACCCGGTCAGAAGGCGCAGCGGACGTATAAATGGTCGGTCCCCCATGGGAGAGTGTAATAGTCATGTTCATTCCTCCTATATATGCAGCACTCACGATAGAGTTCCTATCAGTTCGTCGCAGTCTATCTTAACCTGCAAATGTTCGCACGAGCATGCCTCCATACGTTGTCTTCTTCTTGTATGGGGCCACATAGGCAACGAAAAACGTCAAGGGCGGCTCTTGTACCTAGGCAGCGTCGCTTCTATACTCGGCAGTTGGGCCGCACATAGATACGCATGCGGTGGGAGAACGTCCATGGCTAAGACAAGAGGGTATGCCGGAGAACTGGTAGACACATCCAACGGCATTATCAGCAGAGAGATATTCGTCAACCACGATATCTACCAACAGGAACAGGAACAGATTTTCACTCGGACATGGCAGTTCGTGGGGCATGAGAGTCAGGTACCGAACCCAGGGGACTACTTTCTGTCGTTGGTCGGTGAAGAGTCAGTCATTCTGAGTAGAGACAAGCTGGGCAAGCTCCATGTACTCCTTAACTCTTGTCGTCACCGCGGCATGCGAGTCTGCCGGTATGACGAGGGCAATACGTCAGACTTTCTCTGCCCCTACCATGGCTGGAGCTATGCGTCCGACGGCAAGCTGACCGGGGTGCCGTTCTATAAGCAGTCCTATGAAGGCGTGCTTGACCGCACCAAGTGGGGCCTCATTGAAGCGCCGCAGATGACCAATTACAAAGGCTCTGTATGGGTATGTTGGGACCCGAAGGCACCCGGGTTCCTGGACTACATGGGTGGAATGATCACGTATCTGGACGGCCTTCTGGACTACCAGGACGGCAGAGAGGCTGGCGCGGTGGTGGTGGCCGGTGTTCAGAAGTGGGTGCTCCCCTGCAACTGGAAATTCCCTTCTGAAAACTTCATGGGGGATATGTACCATGCGGTGAGCCACACATCAGTGGAGAAGGTAGGCATTGGCCCCGGCGGACCGGGCCAGTTCCGCCAAGGTGTGGACCTTGGAAGGTCACGGGATGGGATCACCTCCTTCCCTGAGCTTGGCCATGGCGCACGCGGCCTACCACCAGGACCTATCGATTACTATCCCTTCCCCACGTTCAAAGCGGCCCAAGGTCCCCTGGACAACATGCCGGTGGTGGAAGAGTACTTTCAGCACATCCATGAAGAACGGAAGAAGCGGTTCAATGGTAGGCCCAGCACGCTGGTGGGAGGGCACATCTTTCCCAACACCTCTTACCATGCGTTATTCCCCCGTACCATAGCGGTATGGCACCCCACCGGCCCGTCCACGACGGAGGGTTGGCGCTGGTTATTCGTGGACAAGGACGCCCCCACGGAGGTAAAGGACCTAGCCCGCCACCACTTCATGCGCTACTCAGGCCCGGCTGGTTTGACTGAGCAGGATGACATGGAGAATTGGGCGTACGCCCACACGGCGAGCACGGGCATCTTGGCCCGACGGCACCCTTACAATTTCCAACTGGGGCTTGGCGCCACGCACCCAGTTGAGGGCGTTGACGGCGCTGTGGTCACGGAGGCCACTCACTCTGAGGAGAACGCTCGTACCTTCTACGGCAGATGGGCGCAGCTTATGGACGCAAAAAGCTGGGATGACATCCCTTCCAACGGGCCAAGTAGAGGCACTGGAAGCAAGAGGAGCAAGAGCAATGGGAGCGTCTAATGCCCAGGACAGAGAACACTCCCTAGACCGACTCCTGCTGGTCCGTGAAATTGAGGAGTTCCTCTACTATGAAGCGGAATTGTTGGACACCCGCCGCTATGAGGAATGGCTGACGCTGCTCACGGAGGACATCCGCTACTGGATGCCCATTGCGCGGAACGTTGAGTACGGCCAACAGGCGGAGCGCGAGTACACGCGTGAACTCCACGATGTGAGCTGGATTGATGAGGGGAAGCACACGCTGAGCCAGCGGGTGGGCCAGATAAGCACTGGCATCCACTGGGCGGAGGAACCCTTATCACGGACATCGCACATGGTATCCAACGTGGACCTGATTACCGTGACGGGGGACGAGGTTACGGTAAAGTGCCGTTTTCTGATCTACCGGAACCGACAAGAAACGGAGACGGATTTCTTCGTGGGTAAGAGAGAAGATACGCTCCGCAAAGTGGACGGGCAGTGGAAGATTGCTCGTCGCAAGGTCATGCTGGACCAGAACGTCCTACTAGCTAAGAACCTGACCATTCTTTTCTAGGCGCGGCAAGCCCGTACGAGTAGCCGCCGACATCCCTCAACGGCCACGCACTATCTCAGCCACGAAATCCAGTTCCAGGCGGATGTCGTCCTCAACGCTCAGGATGAAAAGGAGCCTGGGGATACTCATGCCATACTCGCCAAAGGTGAAGCGGGTCGTGGCTTGGCCAGCCACCGCGCCATCACTGAACGTTACGGTCACGTCCCATATCAGTGGATTGGTCTCTCCGTGGACCATCATATCTCCAATGAGCTGAAAGGCAACATCACCACTGGCAGGCAGTGGCCATGGCAGCCCGGCCACCTCACGTAGCGCGAAGGTCGCCTCCGGGTACGTGTTGGACTGGATTGCATTGGTGCGTAGATAGGTGTCTCTCCGGCTCTCGTCGCTCACCAGCGTCTGCAAGTTGCCCGTGATGCCGGAGCGCTCCAGCTGTACAGCGCCGTTTGGGCTGAATACGATGCGCCAGTCACGCCGGACGTCTCACCGGTGGCGTCGTTAGGTAAGTTACGACGCGCCAGCTGCTCTTGCACTAGGTAGCGACCAACGGCCCCATCCCCTAAAGCCACAAGGACTTCACCTGGAGCCAAGGTGGGTGTAGGTGTGGGTGGTACTGGTGTAGACGTGGCAGGAGCGGTGACCGCAGTGGGTGTCAACGTAGCGGTAGCTGCGGGTTCCGGCGTGGAGCCGCCACCGCATGCCGTAACCAGGACAAGCAGAAGGAATGTCGTAGCAATAGAAAGTCTGCGGGTTACAGCCCCGTTATTCACTCATCCTTACCTTCCGGCCGGTCAGGCGTAATAAAGCGTCCCTCATGATGAGGAACGCTTTATCCTTTGTAACGTCAGGAGCAGCCTCATCTATGACTTGGGCGCCTTCGGAGTGAGACCTCTGGCCGCAGACCACTCCCCATAGTCAGGAACCTCTTCACCCACAACGTACATGAAGTAATAGGTCCCGTGTTCTCCCATGAACTTGAACTGCTTTTTCAAGTCCGCAGCCGTTTGGTCAAACCCACCGTGAGAACGGAGGTAGTTACGGAAGCTCCCGTGCTCACGCTCCAATTCCAGCATCCTACGTGCGTTGGCAACAACCGCCTCCAACTTGCGACGGTTACGAATCACACGGGTGTCATTGGTAAGCTGGTCCAACTCCGGCTCGGCAAATTCAGCCACTATCTCAGGGTTGAATCCGTGGAAGGCCTCTTGCGTGCTGGGCCATTTGGCGTCTACCACCTTCCATGATATGCCGGACTGAAACGTGGTTTTACTCATAACGTCCAGATAATCACTCAGGCTCTGCGGGTTGATCTTGTGTGGTTCTGCCATGGTGCCCTTCCTCTGTAGCCTTTACTGATTGCTACCTACGCTGCCGACTTGGCGTATTTCCTCTGCAACTCTGCCCTCACGCCTTGGCACTTGCATTCATAACCGACGCTGGCAAGGATAGGGGAGGGTGGTTGGGAGGCACAAGGCATGGGCGTTTTGACGGTGGAGGGCTCCTCTAGCATAGGAAATTGCAGGTAATAAAAAAAGCTCCCCTGATAGTCAGGGGAGCTTTCTCATGTCGAAATTGGTAGCGGGGGTAGGATTCGAACCTACGACCTTTGGGTTATGAGCCCAACGAGCTGCCACTGCTCCACCCCGCGACGTTGCTAACATTGAACCAACGCCATTCGGGTAATGAGCCCAATTGCAGCGTGTGTTGGAACAACTGCTATTTCACGCCGTTGTTTGCATGCCCTTGCGCGCTAACAAGGAACATCGAGCGAGTTAAGAGGGGTTGTTAGGTCAAGCCCTCGGCCGATTAGTACCGCTCAGCTGAATCCCTTACAGGACTTACACTTGCGGCCTATCAAGCAGGTAGTCTCCCTGCGGCCTTACTACCTTGCGGTATGGGAAGTCTCATCTTGGAGCCGGCTTCGCACTTATATGCTTTCAGCGCTTATCCGAACCAGACATAGCTACCCGGCGTTGCTCCAGGCAGAACAACCGGTACACCAGAGGTCTGTCCCTCCCGGTCCTCTCGTACTAAGGAGAGCCCTCCTCAAACTTCCTGCGCCCACAGCGGATAGAGACCGACCTGTCTCACGACGGTCTGAACCCAGCTCACGTGCCGCTTTAACCGGCGAACAGCCGGACCCTTGGGACCTTCTTCAGCCCCAGGATGCGACGAGCCGACATCGAGGTGCCAAACCTTCCCGTCGATGTGAACTCTTGGGGAAGATAAGCCTGTTATCCCCGGGGTAGCTTTTATCCGATAAGCCACGGCCCTTCCACACGGGACCGTAGGATCACTTTGCCCGACTTTCGTCCCTGCTCGGCTTGTAGGCCTTACAGTCAAGCTCCCTTTTGCCAATGCACTCCACGGGTGATTTCCATCCACCCTGAGGGAACCTTTGGACGCCTCCGTTACTTTTTAGGAGGCGACCGCCCCAGTCAAACTGCCCACCAAGCACGGTCCCCCTGCTTGTTCAGGGGTTAGAACCAAAAACAGAGAAGAGTGGTATTTCAACGATGACTCCACCCGGACTGGCGTCCGAGCTTCATAGTCTCCCACCTATGCTACACAACACTGCCTTCAGATCAATGCCAGGCTGCAGTAAAGCTCCACGGGGTCTTTTTGTCCCGCTGCGGGTAACGAGCATCTTCACTCGTACTTCAATTTCACCGAGTCCTTCCTTGAGACAGCGCCCCAGTTGTTACGCCTTTCCTGCGGGTCGGAACTTACCCGACAAGGGACTTCGGTACCTTAGGACCGTTATAGTTACGGCCGCCGTTCACCGGGGCTTCAGTTCGTAGCTTGCACCACTCCCCTTGACCTTCCGGCACTGGGCAGGCGTCAGCCCCTATACGTCGCCTTTCGGCTTCAGCAGAGACCTGTGTTTTTGTTAAACAGTCACCAGGGCCAATTAACTGCGACCCCAGGGCGCTCCATCCGTAAAGGACTTCACCCCCCAGGGCACTCCTTCTCCCGAAGTTACGGAGTTAAATTGCCGAGTTCCTTAAGGAAGGTTATCTCGTCCGTCTTAGTGCTTTTACACCAGTCCACCAGTGTCGGTTTGCGGTACGGACACCCATATCTCTAGTTACGAAGATTTTCTTGCCGGCGTAGCATCAGCAAACTCCCCCAGGGCTAACCCTAAAGTCGCCTTACCCCTCAGCTCGTAGCCCCGAAACGGATTTTCCTATCCCGGGATGGCCTACAGGTTCGGACGCACCATGTCCAATAGGCACGCTCCACCTAGCTTTCCGTGTCCCTCCTTAACCTTAAAACGATATATGGGTGGCGCTGGAATATTAACCAGCTGTCCATCGCCTACGCCTTTCGGCCTCGGCTTAGGCCCGACTAACCCTACGACGACCAGCGTTGCGTAGGAAACCTTGGACTTTCGACGGATGCGATTCTCACGCATCTTTACGCTACTCATGCCGGCATTCGCACTTCCCTGCGCTCCACCCTGCTTTACAGCAAAGCTTCAACGCCCAGGGAACGCTCCCCTACCCCTCCTGATATAAATATCAAGAAGCCACAGCTTCGGCGGCAGACTTGAGCCCCGGTAAATTGTCGGCGCAGAGTCCCTTGACCAGTGAGCTATTACGCACTCTTTAAAGGATGGCTGCTTCTAAGCCAACCTCCTGGCTGTCTGGGCGACTCTACTTCCTTTAACACTAAGTCTGCACTTAGGGGCCTTAGCTGGCGGTCTGGGCTGTTTCCCTCTCGACCATGGAGCTTATCCCCCACAGTCTCACTCCCGAGGCATAGATAGAACGGCATTCGTGGTTTGATTGAGTTTGGTAGGCTCACACCCCCTAGCTCATTCAGTGCCCTACCTCCGTCCCTCTCCCTCGAGGCTGCACCTCAATGCATTTCGGGGAGAACCAGCTATCTCCGGGTTCGATTGGCATTTCACCTCTACCCACAGCTCATCCGAGAATTTTGCAACATTCACCAGTTCGGGCCTCCACTCCGAGATTATCGGAGCTTCACCCTGGCCATGGGTAGCTCACCCGGTTTCGGGTCTAATCCATGCGACTCAATCGCCCTATTCAGACTCGCTTTCGCTACGGCTCCGGAACGTCTAAATTCCTTAACCTTGCCACATAGATTAACTCGCCGGCTCATTCTTCAATAAGCACACCGTCATCCCAGTAAACTAGGACTCCGATCGCTTGTAGGCTGACGGTTTCAGGTCTATTTCACTCCCCTCCCGGGGTTCTTTTCACCTTTCCCTCACGGTACTAGTACGCTATCGGTCGTCAAGGGTATTTAGCCTTGGAGGGTGGTCCCCCCAGCTTCCCACAGGATTTCCCGTGTCCCGTGGTACTCACGAACGTACCCAGAGCCCGTACCCCTTTCGTCTACGGGGCTATCACCCTCTTTGGCAGTCCCTTCCAGGTGCTTTTAACTAGAGGACGGGTTTGTAACTCTGTGCAGTCGCTGAGACTTCTGCAGGTACGCCGTACAACACCCACATGGCATAGGCTCTCAGGCCACTAAGCCATATCGGTTTGGGCTGTTCCCCGTTCGCTCACCACTACTTGGGGAATCGCGGTTGCTTTATTTTCCTCAGGGTACTTAGATGTTTCAGTTCCCCTGGTTACCCCCCTTAGCCTATGTGTTCGGCTAAGGATGCATCGGTTTCTCCGATGCCGGTTCCCCGATTCGGGAATCCCCGGTTAAGTCTGCTGAACGACTAGCCGAGGCTTTTCGCAGTCTAGCCACGCCCTTCTTCGGCCCTTGACGCCAAGGCATCCACCGTCAGCCCTTAGTAGCTTGACCATACGTGGACCCGCTCTTAACTTTACTCGCTCGATATTCCCTTGTTAACGTGCAAAGGCGATGACTAAACCGGCTCACGCCACTGCCCTTATAGCAGCTAATCGCGCCAGCCGTACAACCGTTTCCGCTAGGTGATGGTTGCAAACGCCTTTTTGACTTCAACTCCACACTGGAGCGAAGCAACCAACTTAGTATAGGGAAGTCCTGTTGTGAGTGTCAAGGATAGGCATGTCTGTCCACTATGAAAAATCTACCGCATGGTGACTCTATAGAGACACAGATCAAGGTTCAATGGCAGAGTAGCAATACAACCCCAACACACCCTCACCATGCTGTGGCGGTCAGTCTCCTAGACATGGAGACAGCCCTTGGCGATAATGCCCGCGGCAGGTCAGACCACCCACATTTTAGAGGTGCCCTCCATGATTATTGACGTTCATACCCATATAGTTCCGGAAGAGTTCCCGCCTGTCGGCAGCAGGGCGTCAGGGGACCAGTGGCCCTACATGGACCACACTGAACCGGGATCTGCCAACGTGATGATTGGAGGGCGCAACTTCCGCACGGTGGTGAACCGGTGCTGGGACGCGGACCGCCGTGTCAAAGAGATGCCAGCGGAGGGCATAGACCGGCAGGTCCTTTCACCCATGCCGGAGTTGCTCGCCTACCAGCTACCTGCCGAGGACGGCCGCGACATGGGCCGCTACCTGAGCGAGGTCATTGCCCGCATGATGGACAAGGCGCCTGATCACTTTTATGGCCTGGGCGCTGTTCCCATGCAGAATGCAGAGTTGGCCACGAAAGAACTCTCTTATATAAAGGGGCTTGGGTTGCAGGGCGTTGAGATCATGACCAACATCAACGGCAAGAACCTGGGGGATGATGAGTTCCGGCCCTTCTTAAAGGAGGCCGAGTCTTT